>USGH01000239.1 GCA_900554225.1 uncultured Eubacteriales bacterium
TTAGCGTCGTCAGCTCTATGGCGATCGTTTCGATGGTTACATACTTGACAGGCTCGCCTGAGTTGAATTCTTGAGAGTTAATTCGCATATCTAAATTGGGCTGCTGGAAATCATCTGGGATAATGCCGGAGAAACTGCAAAAAGGCATATCGGTACCCTATATGGGAGCGCAGAAATGCCTTACATGTTCGCGTTTCAAAGGCGACATAAGTGGTTTTCGCACGTGATCGGTTACAATCCGCGCCATCGCCGTCGTCCATAGTGACAAAGTCCTCCGTTTCAAAAGGATTATCGATAGTATAGCATAAAAGGCACAGAATGTCAAGAGCGAAATCTGTTTTTTTCTGTGCAATTCAGCGGAATTTCTCCGTATGCCATTTCGCAGCTCCGGAGAGAGCCTGTAGGACAGCGACCGATGGCAAAATAAAGACGCGTACAAAAAAACACGTCCTATACATTTTCAAAAAAATGGAATAACGCGTCAAGCACTATAAAAAATCACTAAACGGAATCAATTCGCCACTCGAAAATGAATGAAAGTACAATAAACATAAGAAAAGATAATGACAGCATAAGAAAGCTTATCTTGACTTATGCAGGAAAAGTGTATATAGTTATAGCATACCGAATGTAAAATATCCAGAAGCAAAGAAGGTATCGAATATGAAAATGAAGAAAATCGTATCGGCTGTACTCGCGGGTCTGATGACCGCGTCTCTTGCGCTTTCCTTTACCGGCTGTTCCTCGTCGAAGAAACCGGAGGGAACGATCGGCATCGGTGCCATTGGACCGACCACGGGAGACGCAGCGATTTACGGTGTCGCGGTCAAGAACGGTGTGGAGAACGCAGTGGAGGAGATCAACGCGCTCGGCGGGCTCCAGTTCTCCCTCAATTTCCAGGACGACGTACACGACGCGGAAAAATCCGTCAACGCATACAATACGCTGAAGGACTGGGGTATGCAGGTGCTTGTTGGTTCCGTAACGACCACACCGTGCCTCGCGGTTGCCAGTGAAGCAAACACGGATCACATCTTTGAGTTGACGCCCTCCGCTTCCTCTACCGATGTACTGGGCGGTTTTGCAGATGCTTCCGGCAGTGTGACCATCGCACGGCGGGACAATGTGTTCCAGATGTGCTTTACCGACCCTAACCAGGGTACTGCCGCCGCGGAATACATCAACGAGCAGCATCTTGGGGAAAAGATCGCTGTGATCTACAACAGCTCTGATGTATACTCCAAGGGTATCTACGAGAAATTCGTCACCAAGGCTGCGGAATTGGGCATGAACATTGTCAGCACCACGAGCTTTACGAACGATACTGCAACCGACTTCACCGTACAGATCGGCGATGCGAAGGCAAACGATGCGGATCTCATATTCCTTCCTATTTATTATACCCCGGCTTCCCTGATCTTCAAGCAGGCGGATTCCATGGGCTATACCCCGAAGTATTTCGGTGTGGACGGCATGGATGGCATTCTGACCCTGAAGGGTTTTGACACCAGCCTTGCCGAGGGTGTTATGCTCCTGACGCCGTTCGTAGCGGACGCTGCCGACGCGAAAACCCAGAGCTTTGTCGCAAAGTATAAGGAAAAGTTCGGCGAGACTCCGACCCAGTTCGCGGCAGACGGGTATGACTGTGTATATGCCATCTACGAAGCGTGCCAGAAGGCAGGCGTGACTGCCAATATGGATGCACAGACCATCTGCGATAAGCTCATCGCCACATTTACCGATCCGAGCTTCATCATCGACGGTCTGACAGGCGACGGTATGACCTGGTCGGCTACCGGTGAGGTTTCCAAAGCACCGAAGGGCATGGTCATCAAAGACGGCGTGTACGTTGGTATGTGATCGAAGAAACGGAATACGAAAAGAAAACGGTTGCGGGGAGGAGCTTGCAGAGAAGTTCGTCCCCGCGCTCTGTTACGAATATATAAGGAGGAAAAACGTGGGTTTTCTCGGAAATCTCATAAACGGCATCAGTCTGGGCAGCGTCTACGCCATCATTGCGCTCGGCTATACGATGGTCTACGGCATTGCCAAAATGCTGAACTTTGCACACGGCGACGTCATCATGATCGGTGCCTACATCTCATTTTGTGTGACGACCAATTTGGGGCTGCCGCCCATTTTGTCCGTGATCGCGGCGGTGGTGGTCTGCACCATCCTTGGTATCGTGATCGAACGGTTGGCATATAAACCCTTGCGCAACGCGCCGTCTCTTGCCGTTCTCATCACCGCGATCGGCGTAAGCTACTTTCTACAGAACTGTGCGCTTCTCATCTGGGGCAGTGCAACCAAATCCTTTACCTCTGTTGTGACATTCCCGTCTGTCAAGCTCTTTGACGGCGCGCTTGTCATCACCTCGGAGGCGATCGTCACCATTGCAGCGTGTGTTGTGATCATGGTTGCTCTGACGCTGTTCACCAGCTACAGCAAAATGGGGAAAGCAATGCGCGCGGTATCGGAGGATAAGGGCGCGGCACAGCTCATGGGGATCAATGTCAACACCACCATCTCCGTGACCTTCGCCATCGGCAGCGCGCTTGCCGCCATCGCCGGGGTACTCCTTTGCTCCGCATATCCGGTGCTGCTCCCCTCAACGGGCTCCATGCCTGGTATCATGGCGTTCACAGCGGCGGTATTCGGCGGGATCGGTTCCATTCCGGGTGCCATGATCGGCGGGATCCTGCTTGGCATTATCGAGATATTCTCGAGTGCATACATAACCACGGAGCTTGCCAATGCCATCGTGTTCAGCGTTCTTATCATCGTTCTGCTCGTCAAGCCGACGGGTCTGCTCGGTAAGAAAATCAGCGAAAAGGTCTGATCGGAGGGGAAAAGAATGGATAAAACAAAACGGAAAAAGCTCTCGCCGCAGACCCGAAGCGACCTTATCACCTACGCCATCGTGATCGTAGCATTTGCGGTATTGCAGCCAATGAAGATGGGCGGTCTGCTTTCCAGCTCTCTCTCCGGACTTCTTGTGCCGATCTGTGCCTATGTCGTCATGGCGATTTCGTTAAACCTGACTGTCGGCGTTCTCGGAGAGCTCAGTCTCGGTCATGCGGGATTTATGAGCGTCGGCGCGTTTTCCGGCGTGGTTGCCGCTGCAATGATGGAGTCCTCCATCCAGAGCAATCCCCTGCGTCTTTTTTTCGCAATTCTCATCGGCGGCATCATTGCCGGACTTACCGGATTGGTGATCGGGATCCCGGTACTGCGGCTGCGCGGCGACTATCTCGCTATTGTCACATTGGCGTTCGGTGAGATCATCAAAAACATCATCAACTGTCTGTACATCGGACTGGACAGCCGCGGTCTGCATATCGGCATGGAGGACAGTGTGTCTCTCGGCATGGAAACCGGCGGGCGTATCCTCGTAAACGGTCCGGTCGGTGCGGTTGGCGTACACAAGATGGCGACCTTCACCGCAGGCTTTCTTCTGATCCTGTTCGCGCTGTTTATCGTACTGAACATGAAGCGGAGCCGGACGGGTCGTGCCATCATGGCGGTACGAGACAACCGGATTGCGGCGGAATCGGTCGGCATTCCGATCACGCGGTACAAAATGACGGCGTTTATCACCTCGGCGATGCTGGCGGGAATGGCGGGAGTGCTGTTCGCGATGAACTACACATCCCTGATCGCCAGCAAATTCGATTTCAACACCTCCATCCTCGTGCTTGTGTTCGTCGTGCTGGGCGGCATGGGCAATATCCGCGGCTCCATCATCTCGACCGTGATCCTCTATATCCTGCCTGAGATGCTGCGCGGTCTGGAGGATTTCCGGATGCTCATCTATGCCATCGTCCTCATTGCCGTAATGCTTGTGACGAACAGCGACCGTGTGCAGCAGATGCGTGATAGACTGGCTGCCAAGCGGCAGAGCAGAAAAGAAAAAGCGGAAGCGGAGAAGGGAGGCAGCGCGGCATGAGCAATATGGTACCACTACCCAGCAAGGGTATGATCCCGGAGCGCGACATTGGAAAAAATCCGGTATTGGAGACACATCATCTCGGGATCGATTTCGGCGGTCTGACCGCTGTGGATGAATTTGCAATGACCATCGGCAAAACGGAGAT
>USGH01000240.1 GCA_900554225.1 uncultured Eubacteriales bacterium
GCTCTCCGCCCGCCGATGCATGTACGTTTCCCGGATACCGCGCTCCGGCTCCGGTTTTCCGCACAGCACGGCAAGATAGGTTTTATGGATCTCCCCGCCTGTCATCGCCTTGTACATCTTGTAGGACGCGTCCCGCGTGTTTGCCGTGAGCATACAGCCGCTGGTATCGCGGTCAAGTCGATTGACCGGACGGAATACATACGGCTTGTCCCGGTATCGCCATGCAAGCGCATTGGACACGGTGTCCCGCTGATGTCCAAGCGAGGGATGGGACGGCATTCCAAACGGCTTATTGACCGCGGTAACATATGCGTCCTCGTACAGGATCTCAATCGGCAGCTCCACGGGAATGGTATATGGACTGACATCCGACGCGGTATCCTCTACGGCAAGGGACAATTCCTCCCCGACCGACAGCACATGGCGGACCGTCCGAAACGTGCCGTTTACCAGAATGCCGCCCTCGGAGAATTTCAGTTTTTTGAGAAGATTGGAGGAGTACCCCAGTTCATGTGTGAGCACCTCACGGATGGTCCGTCCGGCATACCGCTCGTCGATGACGATTTTCATACCTTTGCTACCTTTTAATATAATATATACGTGTGCGCGAAACAGGGTCAGAAAAAGGCAGGTGCGCCCCTATTCCTCTAAATTGCGCCAATAGCTGTAGTACGCAACGATCGTCCGTTCTCTACCGTCGTGTTCGAGATCCAGCGCGGTGATGACAACACCTTCGAGGGACAAAAGCTCCCACGCCGACAGATCCAGAATTTTGGTGCGCAGAACGATGTCCTGACTCGCAAACACCAGAAGCTCATCGTCCCGGCATACGATGGAACCGGACTTTGCCACCACTTCCTCAATGCCATCGATCTTTTCCGTCACGCATTTCAGGCTTTTCCCATGCAGATACGCCGCAAGATCCCGTTTGTACCGTTTGCTGTCCGGATTCTTGCTCTTGGTCCAGGATTTCCCCTTCTTTTTATTGAACATATTCGCCTCTTTTAGCAGGTGTTTTTTGTGCAGATTACCGAAATTTAAGAATTTGGTAAAATACCATTGCTTTTTTTGTAATTTATGCTATTATGATTAGACTGAAAGGGTTGTCGCGACGCGGAGAAATGCGCTTTTTCGCGGAAAAATTCCACACGAAATCCGGCACAGCTCCCCATAGTCTCCTCCACCCTACAGCATTATAGCACAAAACCGACCCGGTGTGAATATCCAATCGGAAAAATTTACACAAAAGACGCAAGCGTGTGCGGCTGATCCCGTTTTTTCGCATATCCTTGCCGATTTGGTGCCGTTTCCGACGATAGCCCCGGCGTCAATCCATCCTGAGAAAGAAAGCCCGTATTCTGTATCGGGCGCGGAGAGAAACTTATGCTTCCGTTAGACAATTTATCAGAGGCGGCGACCAGAGCCCTCGTGGATCACGGTCTGTCACCGGACGAGATGTCGGTCGCGCTACAGCTCGATCTGGACTTCGACGGGAATTTCGGGGAAAGCTGGCTGATCTACTGCCAGTCCACCCATTCCCTCATCCGTCTGCTTGCCGATGCGGACTCCATCCCCAAGGCAAGCTCCCCCAAGCATCACCACCACACACAGGAGGATTACGATCACTTCGGTCAGATCCCGCCGGCGAAATACGTGGTCTATCACGACGAATACTCGTTCACGTACTTCTCGGATATGATCGTCGATACCCTGATGTCCTCCAATCGGTTCCTGCTTCTGAAGCACGACACCCCACGTCCGGACACAACCGGCATGGATCACGACAAGACAGAGGAAACCCTCGCGGAATGGAACAAGGACGCCGTTACCGAAATCGCGGCGTACTGCACCAATTCCAAAAGGCAGCGGCTCTTTGCGTTCCGGGAAATCGTGGAACGGCTGGAACGCGGCGACAACGTCACGGAGGAGGACCAGATCTTCGAGCAGTTCAACGCGAAATGCCCGAAATGCGGCAGAAAATACGAAAACCAGTACCGCCGCGTCTGCACCTACTGTTCCAAGAAGGGCGATATTGTAAAGCGGCTGCTCCAGTATTTTCTCCCCTTCAAGTGGCAGCTTGTGACTGTCTTATTCTGTATGTTCGCAACCTCCGCGATCTCCCTGATCTCCCCTATCATCAACGGTAAGATCCTCTACGACCGCGTCATCGACTCCCACGGCGTATGGCACACCACCACCAAGCTCTTCATCGTGCTGTCCGTGATCGTCGCCATCGCGCTCCTATCCCTCGCCATCAACATCACACAGAACCGCGCGAATGCCAAGATGTCTACGCAGGTGTCGAAGAATATGAAGCAGAACATCTTCGACGCCATGCTCCATCTCTCCCTCTCGTATTTCAACAACAACCCCACCGGACGGCTCATCAACCGTGTCAACTACGATGCCGACCGGATTCAGGCATTCTACATCGACGGTGTGCCGAACTTCATCGTCAACTCCCTGAACTTCATCGGTCTTACGATCTTCCTCTTTATTCTGAACTGGAAGCTCACGCTCATCGTCTTTATCCCGGTGCCGCTCATTGTGGTGATCTTCCGCGTGTGTCTGCCCCGGCTGTGGCGTATGTATTCGAGACAGTACCGCGCGTCCTCCAGTATGAATGCCATGCTCGGCGACTCCTTAAACGGTGTGCGCGTTGTCAAGGCATTCGCAAAGGAATCCGAGGAGACCAACCGCTTCTATGGCTATTCCGAACGGCTTTACAACGCGAACCTCAAGGTCAACATCACGACCCTCACGATTTTCCCGCTCGTCAGTCTCCTCATCGGTATGTCCTCTCAGGCAATCTGGGGCTTCGGCGGTCTCTCCGTCATGGGCATGGATATGACCTACGGTGATTTCACCACCTATCTTGGCTATATCGGCATGATCTTCGGCCCCCTGCAGTTCTTCTCGACCTTCACGAACCAGATCACCGATACCATCAACGCGGCGCAGCGTATGTTTGAAATCCTCGATATGGTCCCGGATATCATGGATGCACCGGACTGCGTGGATATTCCAGAATTCAAGGGGGACATCCACTTTGAAAACGTCTGCTTCCACTACAACCCGAATCGTCCGATCCTCAAGGACGTGAACATCACCATCCACGCCGGGGACAACATCGGGCTTGTCGGTCACACGGGCAGCGGCAAGAGTACGATCGCCAACCTCATCACCCGTATGTACGACACCATCTCCGGTACGATCTCCATCGACGGTGTGGACATCCGCAAGATCAAGCTGTCCTGCTTACGGAAGAATATCGCCATTGTATCGCAGGAAATCTTCCTGTTCCGCGGGACCATCGCCGACAACATCCGCTATGCCCGACCGGATGCCACCATGGAGGAGGTCATCGCAGCCGCACGTGCCGCAAACGCACACGATTTTATCGTCCGTATGCCGGAAGGCTATGAGACAGAGGTCGGCAGCGGTTCCCGTTCTCTCTCCGGTGGTGAACGGCAGCGTGTTTCCATCGCCCGCGCGCTTCTCATGTCTCCCTCAATCCTGATTCTCGATGAAGCGACCGCCGCCATGGATACCGAAACCGAACGGCTCATCAGCGACGCGCTCACCAAGCTCATCCACGGTCGTACCTGTATCTCCATCGCGCACCGTCTGTCCACCTTAAAGGACTGCAACTACCTGTTCGCGATCGAAAACGGCGAGATCGCAGAGGAAGGCACGCCCGATGCACTGCTTGCCAAGGGCGGCGTGTATTACAAGCTGTATATGCTCCAGAGCGAGGCTATGAAAAAGGTTCTCGCCGGTATGTAACGACCGCATCCTTAGAATCCAACGAAACGGAGACCGGACAAACCGGTTATGGTGACAAATATGAATACAAGCGAAAATACAAAGCTCACGCCGCAGGATCCGAAAACGGAAAAAGCAGCGGCTGCCAAAGATGTAAAGAAAGACAAAAACAACAAAAAGGACGCCGCACAGGCGGAGAATCAGAAGGCGGCGGACGCAAAGAAAACCGAAAATGCCCCGGACGATGCCGGTGAAGAAGAGGTTGACGCGGACGAGCTGTTCAAGCACCGCGAATCGATCAATCTGACCCCGG
>USGH01000241.1 GCA_900554225.1 uncultured Eubacteriales bacterium
ATGTGGTATTCCTCATGGAAGAAAGCAAAACAAACGATATAAGCCAACCGCAGTTTCCTTTTACGCCCCCGCGAGGAGCAAATAAAATCTACACATACGATGTGGTATTCCCCATTGGTGAAGCAAGAAAGAAAGTCCCAAAGCCAACCGCAGCCTCCATTCATTCCCCACGAAAGAACGCAATCGCTCCCCGTAGAAGGCGGATGACCCCGTCAGCCGCTCGCGAACGATCTACGTAGGGAACGGACGGAGCAAGATTGGTGCGCACAAGGACTTGCACAAACTCCACCCATCACCAATCCCCTCATAAAAGTTTTGCGGAGCTTTTTCAAAAGCGACCGTTCCCCCCGTCTCCCCCGTTCTCCATATACCTGCACCCCTGATATTCGCCATTGGCATACAGCAGCTTGTCGATTTCGTTGGCGACTTCTGTTTTTCGGCGCGCCCAGTCCGGGGCAATAAGATAGGCGGAGGGCGCGTCGCCGGTGATGCGGCCGATGACGGTGTCCGGCGGAAGAAGCGTGAGCTGGGCGGCGGTGATCCGGCAGTATGCGTCCCGGGTGAGCGGGGTGTAGTTTCCGGACGCGTATAAGGCGGCAAGCGGCGTGTCGGTCAGCACGTGGAGCAGGTGAATCTTCACAAGATCCGGGGAAAGAGCGGCGACGGCGCGGGCGGTTTCGAGCATCATGGATTCGTCCTCGCCGGGCAAACCGTTGATGAGGTGAATCCCGATCGACAGCCTGCCGCAGCCCTTTGGCGCACCGGGTGACAATTCCTCCGCAAGCGCGCGCAGGCGATGGTATCCCGCCGCAAACGCCGCATAATCGTGTCCCCGCCGGATCCGCCGCGCCGTTTCGTCGTGCGCCGTCTGTAGTCCAAGCTCCACCGTGACCGGGATCTGTTGGGCAAGCTCCCGCAAAAGTGCCAATACCTCCTCGCCGAGACAGTCCGCGCGCGTGCCGATCCCCAGCATCACCGCACCCGGCAACGCCGCCGCCTCGAAAAACGACCGCCGCAGCACATCGATCGCACCGTAGGTGTTCGTCCCCGACTGGAAATACGGAATCACCCCCGCAATGCGCCATTTTCGCTGTGCAATCGCCAGACCGCTTTCGTATTGCGCCCAAATCGTCTCCCCTATGGCACTCCGGCTCCCGTTTTTGCAGTAGATGCAGCCGCTGCCGCCCGACGCCTTGTTCGGACAGGTGCAGCCGATGTCCAGCGTCACCTTCGCGCATTTGCCGCCGAATCGGGTGCGCGTGTAGTAGTCGAACGTCTGGTACCGCTTGTTGGAATCGGAATACGGGTACGGATTGTTGTCCCGCTGCGTCGTTTTGTGCATAACCTGCCTCCCGCTCTGTGTATGCTCTCTTTCTCTCTGGCATAGTATAGCAGAAAACCGCTGCGATTGCAAGCGTGCGCGTATCGCTTGACAAAAAACCACACCGGGTGGTACAATATAGGAAACATCCCGCAATCGGGAAAAATCGGAGGATACTATGCCCTATATCACCACAAAAGTCACCACACCGCTGCCGCAGACGAAAATCGACGCGCTCACCAAAGCCTACGGCAAGCTCATCGAGATCTTCCCCGGCAAAACGGAACGCTGGCTCATGCTCGATTTCACCGGAGACGCAAAAATGGCGTTCGGCGGCACCACGGAGCCCTGCGCCATGATCGAGATCGCGCTGTTCGGCAAGGCGTCCGCGGAAAGCTGCGATAAGATGACCGATGCCGTGTGCGCCCTGATCGAGACGGAATGCGCCATCCCCGCCGACCGGATCTACGTGAAGTACGCGGAGGTCGGGCATTGGGGCTGGAACCACACCAATTTCTGAGCGGAGGATCGGACGATGCTTGTTTGCTTCGGAGAAACCATGCTCCGCCTGTCGCCGCCGGACAGACTGCGCATTCCACAAACCAATTCCTTTGACGTCGCCTACGGCGGTGCGGAATCCAATGTCGGCGCGGCGTACTGTATGCTGGGCGGGCAGTGCCGCTTTGTCACGAAATTTCCCGCGGGCGCACTGGGGGAGGCGGCACTCTGGTCCATGCGGCAATACGGACTGGACTGCTCCATGATCCGGCGCGGCGGAGACAGACTCGGCGTATATTATCTCGAAAAGGGCGCGTCCGTGCGTCCCTCTGCGGTGCTCTACGACCGGGCGCACTCCGCCTTTGCCGAAAGCTCCCGCGCGGATTACGATTGGAACGAGATCCTGCGCGGCGCGGATCGGTTCTTCTTCACCGGGATCACGCCCGCCGTCCTCGATCCGCAGATCCTCATGGACGCATTGCGGGAATGCCGCCGCCGGGGGATCCGCGTGTACTGTGATCTCAACTACCGTCCGAAGCTGTGGTCGCCGGAACGTGCGGGAACGGTCATGGCACAGGCTCTGTCCTACGTGGACGTATGCGTCGCCAATGAGGAACACGCGGGGCTGCTGTTCGGGATCACCTCGGACGCGGAGACGGAGCCGGAAAGACTGCGCGAGATCGCCCGTGCCATGACGGAGCGGTTTGCCCTGGACGCGGTGCTGCTCACCATGCGCGAAAGCCTGTCCTCGGACGACAATGAGGTCGCCGCCGCGCTGTACAAAAATGGGGAGCTGTATCTCTCCAGGCGGTACCGGGTCCACATCGTCGATCGGGTCGGCGGCGGGGACGCACTGACCGCGGCGTATCTCTACACGGAATCGACGGAGATCGCAGGACGCGTGGTCACGGCGGAGGATCCGGCAGCGCAGATCGATTTTGCCTGTGCCGCCAACGCCATCAAGCATTCCATCGAGGGGGACGTATGTATCGCCGCCCCGGAGGAAATCGCCGCCGTCCCCAGCGGCAACATGCGCATGAAGCGATAGCCGGTGCCGGGAAGCCCCGGCGGGCATACTGGCTGCCGCAAACAGCTCCCGCAGAATACATTTTCCGTTTGGGTGCCGGGAAGCGTCGGCGGGCATGAAGGGCTCCCGCAGAATACATTTTCCGCTTGGGAAGCTGCGGGGCAACGTTTGCTGTTCGGAGATGTCCGTCCACGGCTGCATATATACACATCCGCATAGAAAAAGGCGGAGCCGTATCCTTTTTGGGAGCGGTTCCGTCTTTTGGTTTGGGGGTGATTTTTCGATTTGTGGCTGGGTCAATCCCGCTTGCGGCGGGGGACGAGAACCCACAACAGGACGATCAGCGCGACCGCTGCGAGCAGAGCGATCCACCAGGCTGCCGACGCGGAGGTTTCTTTGTCCATGCTCTCCGTCTCCTCGCGCATCGTGGTTTCCGTACCGCCTGCATCGCCGAGCGTCCCGTTGTCTTTGCCGTCCTCGTTCGCGTCGCCGTTTGCGATCATCCCATCCCCGTTGTTCACGCTGCTGCCATTCCCGTTGTTCACAGTGCTGCCACTCCCGTTATTCGTGGTGCTGCTGCCGCCATTGTTGGCAGTCGTGCCGTTTGAGACAGAGCCGGATGTGCCGCCGTTTGTGCCGGAATTGTTGCCGTCCGCGCCGTGATCGACCATGGTGCCGCCGCCGGTGAGATGGCCGTCCGCTCTGCCGTCTCCGGTGACGGTATTGCCTTCGTTCCACAACCCATCGCCGCCGACACCGCCCTCCGATACGCCGCCGTTTCCCGCCCCGGTGTTCCCGGACGCATATACGCCGAGCGCAAGGGTCAGACAGACAAGCCCCGCACATATCGCCACGATCTGTTTTCCGTATTTCCGCATTACAAAAATCCTCCTGCATTGCCATGTATGTGATCACACACGTAGCATTGCCGGAGGATCTTCGTTTTATACAAAGAGATACAATATTTTGGGGTGAAAAATGACCGGAAATCAAGCACTCTCTCCCCATAGAGGGCTGGACGCTGGATCTGGCAAGCGAAATTCACCTGAGCCGCTCGCAAACGATCCTCTCATGGAACGGACGGAACCATATGGGGCGGAGAAATACTTCTGGCAGATCTTGACGGATTCCGGAGAATCGGAAGTATTGAACCATTTTTACAGGCTGGAGGCGACCTATCAGCAAAAGAAGGATGGCGTATCGCAGTTTCTTTAATCTGGC
>USGH01000242.1 GCA_900554225.1 uncultured Eubacteriales bacterium
TAAACCAAACAAAATAAGGAGAAAAATCATGAAAAAATTCCATGTTATCCTGATTGCCGCAGCGATATTCTGTACGGTCGCACAAACCGCGTTTCTCTTTCTTCTGCCGGAGACGGTCCCGGTGCATTATAACCTTGCCGGAGAGATCGACCGGTACGGCAGTCGGTATGTATATTTCCTCTTTCCGGGCTTCACGATCCTGATGACGGTCTTTTTCGGGCTTGTTGCAAAGGCGGCAGGCGATCGGGGAGATCTCTCCGGGGAAAAGTGGACCCTTGTCACGGCACTGGTCATAGAGCTGTTCACCTGTGCGATAGGCATATACTATATGCGGCGGGCGATGGAGCATGGAGAAAGCGCGGCGGATCTGCCCCGGATGGTCGCCGTATCTATGGGTGCGTTGCTCGTTGCCCTTGGCTTTCTGATGCCGCGGGTACATAGAAACAGCCTTGTCGGACTGCGCACCGTCTGGAGTATGCAAAACGAGCGCACATGGCGCAAAAGCCAGTATTTCGCCGGGATTTCCGCCATCATCTGCGGTGCGATCCTTGTATACGTCGCCTTCCATCTCCACGGCTTTCCGTGTATCGTCGCGCTGATTGTGACCTTCGCCGTCTGGGCAAATGCCGGGATCGCGGCATCATGGATCATCGCGCGAAACGACAGAGCTGCGGGTGATACCGATCCAGTGTAGGCAATCCTGTGCCGGGAAATCTCCCCGTTTGTGGGAAAACCTGCCATCCAGCGATTTCCTGTGGATTTTCGGGCAATCCTATGGTATCATAAAAAGGCAGAAACGCACTGTATTCCACTGTCCCTGCCAATTTGCGCAAGGTTTGCCCACAATCGGGCGAATGGATACGGTGCGCCTCACAAAGGAGAGAAACCATGAAAAAACATACGATATTTGCCGCAGTATCCGCCTGTATTCTTGCTGCACTCGCCACTGCCGCCACCGCTGCCGAGCCGGATTCCGTTTCCGTGATTGCAGACGGCTATCCGTATTCCGGTATGGTCGAGGTCTATAACGATACCGCCTATGTGTCTCTGCGCGAATTTTCCGCCGCGATGGACAACGCCGTGGTGTCATGGGACGCGGAAACGGAGACTGCTTACGTGGAAACGGACGCGCTGACGGCTGCAGTGTGGGAAAATGGGCAATACATCACGACAGACGACGGCGTAATGCTCGTACCGCTCACGACCATCTCCAAGGCGTTCGGCTTTGACCACACCTGGGATGGCGCGACAGACACGGTGTATCTGACCCGTGAAACCGCCGCCATCACGCCCGCTTCGGAATACTACGACGCGGATGAGGTGTACTGGCTGTCCCGGATCATCCACGCGGAGGCGCAGGGCGAACCGTTTGCCGGAAAGCTCGCGGTCGGAGAGGTGGTGCTCAATCGAGTGGAAGACGCGGATTTTCCCGAAACGGTCTACGGTGTGATCTTTGACAACGCGTCCGGCGTGCAGTTTACCCCAACCGTCAACGGTGCCATCGACAATACCCCGAACGCGGATTCCGTTGCAGCCGCAAAAATCTGTCTGGAAGGCGTAAAACGGCATGACGACATTCTTTATTTCCTCAATCCGACGATTGCCACGAGCTTCTGGGTCCCGCAAAACCGCACCTACGTCTGTACCATCGGCAGCCACGATTTTTACGAATAAACCCATTTTCAATGGATAAGGACAGAATTCTATGGACATCGAACGCATCCACACCTATGACGATCCCCGCTTTCCCGCACACATTCTGAAGGAGCACGGCGCATTTTTGGCGGATGGCAAGCCCGTTTATTTCGAGATCACCTCTGACCGGGACGCGACCCTCTATCACGCGCCGGAGGACTGCCGGGAATTGATCGATACATTTCGTTTCTACGCACCGCACATCACGCGCTTTACCGATCCGCAGGGAAAAGCAATCGCCATGCTGCCCGATAAGACCATTTTCCGGGTTCCATTGTCCGCGATCCAGCCCTCTCAGTTTTTTGTGGATCGCGAGAAGCTCACAGCGGTAGCCGATTTTATGAAGGAGCCGTCGGACTGCATCATTCAGGTGGTGCGGCAGGGGGAGCGGTATATTTCCTTGGACGGACATACGCGTCTATATCTCGCGGTGCAAAACGGATGGGATACGGTGCGTGCCGTGGAGGAGGAGACGGATGCCTATGTCTTTGCCTTCGTCGAAGAAGCAAAAAAACGGCATATCTTCACGCCGGCGGATTTGGTGCCGCTCGATCATGCCGCTTACGAGAGGGAATGGAACGGCTATTGCGATGCATTCTTTGCCGCAAGGGAGAATGCCGCAGGATAAACGTGATCGCGGGACAGTACCGTGCCGCCATACAAATAAAAAAGGCAGGAGTCTATAGAAAATGGAAATGTCCTCTGTTTGTCGGACGGGGGCATTTTCAATATAATAGAGCTTCTGCCTTTGTTTTATTTTTCCGCACGGAGCCGCCGCTTGATTTTCCGAATGTCAGACAGCATCCGTACACTGTCGCGCACCAGATGAATCTTCGACGATCTGTGGCGCAGGATCTTTACGGGAAATTCCGTGATCGAGTAACCGGCTCGTGTGGCGCGCAGGAGAATCTCAATGTCAAACGCCCAGCCATCCGTGCCGTTTTTCGCAAACAGAGCCTGTCCGACATTGGCTTTGAAGCATTTGAAGCCGCACTGGGAATCGGATAGACGAAATCCCGCATAGAGACAAAGCACCTGGATATACGTTTTCGATGCCAGCTTGCGCAGAAAGGTGTATCCCTCATAGCCATCTGCGGATAGATTCCGGGAGCCGATCAGAATATCCGTCCCCGCCGCCGCAATCGCATCCGCCGCTTTGCCGATCACCTCGACGCCATATGCGAGATCGCAGTCCGTGTACAGCAAATAGTCTCCCGTTGCCGATGCCATGCCGAGTCCGACCGCGTGTCCCTTGCCATAATTGCGCTCTGCCGTCACCACATGTATTTCTCCATGCACAAACGGATGCGCCATGATCCAGTCCCGCAGTGTGTTGCCGCAGCCATCCGCGGAGCCGTCGTCGGAGAAGATCAGCTCAAAGGTATGACCACCTGTTTTGCAGTAGTCATCGAGATACGCGCCAAGCTCTGCTGCCGTATCCGTCACGATACTGTTTTCGTTGTACATCGGGATGATCACGGACAGTTTCATTTTGCCACCGCCTTTTTGTATACAGATAGCCGCACATCCACAGTGCAGTCGAGAGAGTTCGTCGAAAATAGCCGTTCTTTTCCCGCAGGTGTCGTTCTATAATAGAAGGGAGTCATCGTCCATAGCGCACGGAGGGTATCGCAGTCCGGCACGTGCATCGTATAGCGTACATCCGTCGTATCCACAAGCGTGAATCCCTCGTAGACGGCGGCGGTGTCCTCGTGGTAATGCACATCGTCGTATAAGAGTGCGCGCATTTCAGTAAGGTGCCGCACCCCGGAGGACGCGACCAGAAGGATCCCTTCCTCCCGCAGCACACGCAGATTTTCGTCAACCGCGACCGGCGCAAACATGCTGAGTACCGCGTCCACGGAGGAGTCCGCAAGCGGCAGGGCATAGATGTTCGCGGGACAGAAGGCGCATATCGTCTCTCCATCGGAGCCCATCCCGCTCTCGCCTGTGTATCTGTGCCGTGCGGCAGCCTTGGCGGCATACCCAACCGCGATTTTGGATGCGTCAAAGCCATAGGTCAATACACCGCCGCGTGATTGCGAGAGGGATTCGGTGATCCGCAGCGTGTGATAGCCCTCGCCGCAGCCGCTGTCGAGCACGGCGGGGCGGTCACCGGTGAGCGACACACCCAGCTCGCAGATTGCGTCCCGCAGCGGGGCGTAGTAGCCCTTGGAGAGGAAGGCGCTGCGGGCGGCGGCCATGGCCTTGTCGTCGCCGGGCGCCTTGGAGTGCTTCCGGTTCACCGGGAGCAGGTAGGTGTGACCCTCCTTGGCGATGTCGAAGGTGTGCCCGTCGGGGCAGCGGTAGACGCCGTCCTGACGGGTCAGGGGCGCGGCGCACAGGGGACAGACGAACAGACTGGT
>USGH01000243.1 GCA_900554225.1 uncultured Eubacteriales bacterium
TGGTCAGGCTCGGATCCTTTGCCATTTCGTTTCCGGTATAGGTCTCAAACAGCATCGCCTGGTAGTTGTAGGTGCGGAATCCGCTGTTGACCGCCACATCCGTATATCCCGCCGTGCGCATCTCGATATACAGTGCATCAAGGGCCTTTGCAGCGATTCTGCGGAGCCGCTGGGTGGCACGTCCGACGGCAGTCTGGGACACGTCCACGAGATCGTCCGGTTCGTAGGCGGAGGTAAGGGTATTTTTCGTATTGACGAGAATGAGATAGTCGTCGCGGTTCGTGGGGTTCATATACTGCTCATAGTCGGACAGGTCGTTTGCAAATTCCGGGACGGTCTGGGTCTCGCCGGTTTCGGAATCCACGGCAGGGCTGACCGGAACATTCGCCTGTCCCTCGGAGATCGTTTCCATGGGGGAAGCGGACTTCAGGCGGAACGAGGCCTTGAGATACGTGATCGCATCGGTGACCGCCTTGCCGTTTTCATCCGTTTCTGTCTCCGGATCGGCGACTCTGGCGACCGCGATGGTGCTGCCGTCGATCTGGAGGGACACGTTCTGCATGATGGCGGAGACGACGTCGGTCGTGACCCACACATCCTCGCCGATCAGCCTGGTGGGGCCGTCCAAATGAACCTCCTGCCCGTTGACGATCGCCGTAGACGCGCCCTCGGGGAATCGGATATACTCCTCTCTGCCGTCTCCTGCCGCGTCTGCACCGTCTGCATCCGCAAATAAAAATCGTCTATCGGCAGCGGTTCCCGTCTCGGCAAGGTTGAGATAGTCGGCAAGATCGGTAAAGCAGAGGTAGTAGCATCCGGATGCGGCATCATAGGCGGTCGCAAAATCGACCTTCCGCGTGGTTCTGCCGCCATAGGTATACGTAACCGCATTCTCCGGCACTGCATCCGGCGTATGGTGGAAAAAGAGGAGGAATATGCCCACGGAAACAAGAAGCAGTATGGCAAGGACGATCCCAAAAATCATGAGTCGCCCGAAAAATACGCGTCTTGCTTCCTGACGCCGCCGCTTCTTCTCCTTCGCCTCCATCATGCGCCGCAGCTCCATCTCGTGCCGCCGCCTTTCCGCCATCGCCGCCTGCCGCCTTCGATACGCACGGTACTCCGCTTCTGTCATATTCCTTCTGTTTCTTGGGTCTCTATTCATTTCCAGTACTCCTATATTGTCGGAAACGGTGGACGGGGAGACGGGGGAACGAGGACGCTTCTTGAAAGAAGCTTGGCAAGAACTTTTATACTGGAATGGATCTGGATATAGTTTGTGCAAGTCTGTGAGCTTCCCAATATGGCTCTGCACAAATTATATTCTGTAAAAATCCCAGTATAAAAGTTTTGCGGAGCGCAATGAATCCTTGGATTCATTGGTTCATAAGCGACCGTCTCCCCCGTTCCCCCGCTCCCCCCGGTTATGCGTGGGATTCGATCACCGTGAAGTAGGGGCTGTCGGGGGAGTTGAGCATACGGAATTGGGCTACGGTGTATTGGAAGCGGGATAGGGTGGAGAAATACGCACGGAGCTGCTCACCCTCCAACGCCCCCTCGGGATGACCGGGATAGACCGCCACGAGAAGAACGCCGTCCGGCTGGAGCATCTGGATCGCACCCTGCACCGCGGGAAGGGTCGTCGTCCGCTTCGTCGTCAGCTGCTTGTTGCCGTTGCCCGGAAGGTAGCCGAGATTGAACATCCCCGCCTTGATCCCGCCATGGATGTACGCGGACGCACAATCGTGGGAGACGCAGAGGAGCCGCCAGTTGTCCGGACAGCGGTTTTTGCGCAGATTCTCCGCCGTGTGCCGCAATGCCGCCGGCTGAATGTCAAACGCGAATACCTCTCCCGTCTCCCCTACCGTCTGCGAAAGAAAGACCGTGTCGTATCCGTTGCCCATCGTGAAATCCACAGCACGATCCCCCGGCTTCAGGTGCGCAAGAATGAAGTGCTTCTGCAGGGACAACAGGTCAAGCATTTGCCGTCTCCGCCTTTGCGTATGCCATGTCGAACGCACGCGCATTGATCTCCCGCGCCTTCTCCGGCACACAGGCCAGCACCGCAGAGCGCAGGATCTCCCCGTCAAAGCCCAGCACCCGATCCGCCAATCCGATCAGCGCAACGTTCGATGCCTTTTCACTTCCCGCCTCACGCGCAATCGCCAGCGTGTCAAATGCCCGCACATCCACACCAAGTGCCGTCATCTTCCCGACAAGCTCGTCCGGATACGCCGCCGCACCCGTGATCACCGGCATCGGATTGATCTCCTGCGTGGACGTGACGATCACCCCGCCGATCTTCAGGCAACGCAGCCACCGCGCCGCTTCCAGCAGCTCAAAGCTGAGAATCACATCCGCCTGACCGTCCCCGATCACCGGCGAATAGATCTTTTCGTCTCCGTAGCGCACATACGTCACCACACTGCCGCCGCGCTGCGACATCCCATGCACCTCGGATACCTTCACATCATATCCGGCATCCATCGCCGCACGTCCCAGAATCTTGGAAGCAAGCAAAGAGCCTTGCCCGCCCACACCGACAATCATTATATTCTTAATCATATGTTTACCTCATGTGATATGTATTCTTTGACAGGAAACGGAGAGGAAAACGGCAATCACGCAGGTATAACCCCACGACTTCGTTCCAACCGCGCTCCCCGTTCTTCTCCCGCACGCCGGCACTTACTCCACGATCGCCCCAAGGCGGCACATCTGCGGGCATAATCCGCAGCCGATGCACATCGTGGCGTCGATTTTTGCTTTTTTGGATTCGATGGAGATGCACGGACAGCCGATTCTCATACAGGAGCGGCAGCCGATACACTTTTCCTCATCAATGCGCAGGGACGGCTTGCGCTTCACGGACTTCAGCAGCGCACACGGACGGCGGGCAATGATCACCGATGCACACGGTGCCGCTGTCTCCTCGCGGATCACCGTCTCGAGTGCCGCCAGATCGTTCGGATCCACGGCGCGAATGTGGGCGCGATCGATCCCCAGAGACGCACAGATGTCCTCCAGGCAGAGATTCGGCGCGACCGTTCCCTTGAGCGTCTTGCCCGTGAGCGGATTGTCCTGATGCCCCGTCATGCCCGTGATGCTGTTGTCCAGTATGATCGTCGTTGTGTTTCCGCCGTTGTAGACCACGTTCACCAGCCCCGTCAGACCGGAATGCATGAACGTCGAGTCGCCGATCACCGCTACGTACTTGTCCTCCTCGCCGCGCACCTTTGCCGTACCGTGCAGAGACGAGATCGACGCGCCCATGCAGTATACCGAATCGATCGCGTCCAGAGGCTTCACTGCTCCCAGCGTGTAGCAGCCAATGTCGCCCGATACCCGCAGCTTCAGCTTGCCGAGCGTGTAGAATACGCCGCGGTGCGGACATCCCGGACAGAGCACAGGCGGCCGTCCCGGAATCTCGTCGCCCAGCATCGTGTTGTCCGCTTCTTCGCCGAGCAGCTTCTCGCGCAATAGCTGATCCGAATATTCCCCGCAGATCGGAAGTCTGTCCTTGCCGATCACGTCGATTCCGTGCTGACGGCAGAATTCCTCGATCACCGGCTCCAGCTCCTCCACCACGATCACGGTCGGGTACTGCGCCGCAAAATCACAGATCAGCCGCTCCGGCATCGGGAAGATCAGCCCCAGCTTCAGATACGACGCGGAATCGCCGAATACCTCGCGTGCATAATTATACGCATTGCCGGACGTGATGATCCCGACCGTTGCGCCCTCGGATACCTCCACGCGGTTCAGCTCCGTCGTTTCGGCAAATTCCCGCAGGGCTGTCAGATGCTCCTCAACGACGACGTGCCGTTTTTTGGCATTGGCGGGCATCATGACGTACTTGGCAGGGTTCTTTTCGTAGGGGCGGATCTCGTACGCGGTGCGCGTGCCGGGCTCGACAATCCCTCTCGAATGGGCGGCACGGGTCGTCATCCGCAATAGGACGGGCGTATCAAACCGCTCGGACAGATCGTAGGCGGCTTTCGTATACGCGACGCACTCCGCGGAATCCGCAGGCTCAATCATGGGCAGCTTGGCGGCAA
>USGH01000244.1 GCA_900554225.1 uncultured Eubacteriales bacterium
CCGCAGCGGACACCCCCGGGGTGAGGAGGTGGAGTCCAGTGAACCACGCAAGCGTGGTTCCATGGAGGAGAGGGGCTCCGCAGAGTCCTTCTCCTTCGTCCTTTGGTGCCCCCGCAAGGAGCAATAAAATCTACAGGAGCGATGCGGTATTCCGCATTGAGAAAGCCAAAGCAAACGACATAAGCCAAACGCAGTTTCCTTAGAAAATAACAAAAAATCAAACCAACAAAAATAACCGCGCCGATTGGAAATCGGCAGAAAACACAGGAACCAAAAGGAGAAAACGAAAATGAAGGTAGTATTATTACAGGATGTAAAGGGACAGGGCAAAAAGGACGAGCTGATCGACGTGTCGGACGGATACGCGCGCAATTTCCTGCTGCCGCGCAAGCTGGCGGTGGTGGCGGATGCGGCGATCCTGAACGACATCAAGAACAAGGAAGCGGCACGGCTGCGCAAGATCGAGCTGGAGAAGGTGGATGCGCGTGCCCTGGCGGCGAAGCTGCAAACGCTCGTTGTGAAGATCAAGGTGCAGGCGGGCGCACAGGGTGACAACCGGATCTACGGTTCTGTGACAACAAAGGACATTGCGGAGGCACTGGCGGCGCAGCACGGGATCCAGATCGACAAGCGCAAGATCGTCCTGGACGAAGCGATCAAGAATTACGGCAGCTACACCCTTGACGTAAAGCTTTATCCGGAAATCTCCGGCAAGATCAACATCGTTGTTGTGAACGCCTGAGAGCGCGCGGAGGAACGAGGGAAACGGTACGCTTCTTGAGAACGAACTTGTTCGTTCCAGTTTTGGCAAGAATTTTTATACATGGATAGGCGAGACGCTTGTGGCTTGTTTCCGTTTTGTATCGTTTTCTTGCTTGACTTTTATTACAGGTTCTTTCAATTTGCTGTTTCCATAGTACAAAGTTTTTTGAAGGGGGCGCGGGGAAGACTTTTTCAGAGAAAGTTTTCCCCGCATCTTTGCCATATGAATGAAGAACTCACAAGAAGAATGCCGTTTTCGCTGGAGGCGGAGCAGGCGGTTCTGGGGTCGATCCTGATCGATCCGGCTTGTATGGACGATCTGGCGGTGATCATCAGCCGGGACGATTTCTACATGCCGGAGCACGCGGAGATCTTCTCGGCGATGCAGCAGATGTATCTGAAAAGCAAGAACATCGATGTTGTGACGTTGATCGAGGAGCTGGTGCAGACGGGAACCTATGACGAAGCGGGCGGCAGGGAATATCTGAAGCTGGTCGCGGAGGCAGTACCGACGTCGGCGAATGCGAAGGATTACGCGGGGATCGTGCGGGACAAGGCGATCCTGCGGCAGCTGATCGGCGCGGGTGAGGACATCACGGAAGCGGCATACGCGGGAGACGATGAGGTTGGAAATCTGGTCGAATACGCGGAGAGCAAGATTTTCCGGATCGCGGAAGGGCGCGAGAACAAGAATTTCGTCCACATCCGGGACGCGTTATTGCAGGTATACGACCACTTGAAGCAGCTGAAGGACGATCCGGAGGGTGCGCGCGGGATGCCGACGGGGTACACGGACTTAGACAACGTGATCGTCGGGCTTGGCGACAGCGATCTGGTACTGATCGGTGCGCGGCCAGGTATGGGTAAGACGAGCTTTGCGATGAACATCGCGACGGCGGCAGCAGATCGGACGAAAAAGACCGTCTGCGTATTCAACCTGGAGATGTCCGCATCGCAGCTGGCAAATCGTATGCTGTCGAGCGAGGCGCAGGTGGACAGCTTTCGTCTGCGCTCCGGTCAGCTCACGGATGCGGACTGGGAAGCGATTGCACACGCGGCGGCGCACCTGTCGGAGCTGGAGCTGCTCATCGACGATACGCCGGGCATAACGGTAACGGGAATGAAATCGAAGCTGCGGCGGGTGAAGAATCTGGGACTTGTGGTGGTGGACTACCTCCAGCTCATGCAGGGAGAGCGGCACACGGACAACCGGGTACAGGAGACGGGCGAGATCTCGCGTGGTCTGAAGCTTCTTGCCAAGGAGCTGCACGTGCCGGTGATCTGTTGTGCGCAGCTGTCCCGTGGACCGGAAAACCGTCCGGACAAGCGACCGATGCTGTCGGACCTCCGTGATTCCGGTGCCATCGAGCAGGACGCGGACGTGGTCATGTTCCTCTATCGTGACGAATACTACAAGGAAGAAACGCCGGAGCAGAGTGTTGCCGAGGTGATCGTGGCGAAAAACCGTCACGGCTCTCTCGAAAAGGTCAAGGTGGGCTGGATCGGCCGCTTCACGAAATTCACAAACCTGGCCCCTGAGATGCCGGGGGTATAGTTTCGCAGGTACTGGGGGACTGGGGGAACGGGGGAGACGGTCGCTTTTGAAAAAGCTCCGCAAAACTTTTATATGGGGGTGGGCTTGGATTTCGTTTGTGCAAGTCCGACTGCTCACCAATAGGAGCGATCCGTTTCCTAAGAAGATCGTTCGCGAGCGGCTGACGCAGTCATCCGCCTTCTACGGGGAGAGATTGCGGGATATAGTGTATTGGTGGTTATTTTCTCTGGAATTGGAAAGGACACAGGATGGATTTACTGGTTACGTTATTGGTTTGTCTCTTTGCCGGGATAGGAGCCGGATTGGGGACGGGATTTGCGGGAATGAGTGCGGCTGCGGTGATCACGCCGATGCTGGTGACGTTTCTCGATATGGATCCGTACATGGCGGTCGGGATCGCGTTGGCGTCGGATGTGCTGGCAAGCGCGGTATCGGCGTACACCTATGGGAAGAACAAGAATCTGGATATACGCGGTGGACTGGTCATGATGGCCGCGGTTCTCGTCTTTACCGTGGTGGGGAGCTACATATCCAGTCTGGTGCCGCCGGTGACGATGGGGAATTTTTCCGTGATAATGACGCTCTTTCTCGGCGTCAAGTTCATTGTCCGACCGGTGATGACGACGCGGGAGACGGCAAACACCGGATCGGCGGGGGTGCGCGTGGTGAAATCGATCGTATGCGGCGCGGTAGTCGGGTTCATTTGCGGCTTTGTCGGCGCGGGCGGCGGTATGATGATGCTGCTTTTGCTGACGAGTGTTTTGCGGTACGACCTGAAAACGGCGGTAGGAACGAGTGTGTTCATCATGACGTTCACGGCGTTGACGGGATCGCTGTCGCACTTTGCCATTGGCGGCGCGCCGCAGTGGTATCCGTTCGTTTTGTGCGTGTTCTTTACGTTCCTCTTCGCCCGGATCGCCGCCAAGATCGCGAACAAAGCGCAGCCAAAGACCCTCAACCGCGCAACGGGAGTAATTCTTGTGATCCTGGGGATTGTGGTACTGGGCTTCTCGCTGGCGACGAAATGAAACAGAAAGCAGAAAAAGCACTGCATCTGTCCAAAAATGGCAGAAGCGGTGCTTCTTTATTGGGGGGGTGAGACTCTGATGGGATGGATTATAGTGCGGGATTATCGATCGCTGAGCCTTTCCCGGACGGTCTGTGCGCTGTCGGAAGTGTCTGCCGGACCGTAATAGAAGGTGGATTCCACATGATCCCACCTTCTCTCCTCGACCTGTACGTATTGCTTTCCGTCCGCGTCGCGGAATACAGTCAGATTCACGTGATTGTCGCGGAGGAGCGTGTGGAAGCTTATGGTAGAAAAATCGGTATGGGAAATCCCGCGCCACCGTTCATACAGTCGTTTGGGTACGGATAGCAGCCGATCCACGGCGGAAAAACGGAGATAGCGTATTCGTGTGTACGTCATGGGATCCACATACTGCCTCGGACCGAGCCGCAGCGTTCCGTCATAATGGACCGGATCGATCCCATTGTCCACAAGCGCGCCGTCCAGGGCAAGAGAAATGGTTCGACCATCCACGGAGCAGACGTTCATCTCCCAAACGATCGGCTCCTCGGTTTTCCACGGCTGCCAGAACGACAGAATATCCAGTACCGCCGCCCCCACCAGAACCAAACCAAGAAGCAACCGCCATCCCGTATTTCTGAAACGCTTTTTCAAGCTCGC
>USGH01000245.1 GCA_900554225.1 uncultured Eubacteriales bacterium
ACGACCGGCGCGTAGTTGACGATGATGATCAGCTCCTTACCGTGACGGTCTCTGCGGCGATAGGAGATGATATTGCGGTCGGCATCGTTCGGCTCGATCCATGTAAAGCCGTCCCACGAATCGTCGATTTCCCAGAGCGGCGGATTTTCACGGTAGAATTTGTTGATCGCTGCAAAGAACCGCTGCATTTCGATATGGCGCGGATACTCTGTCATGAACCACTCCAGCTCATTTTCGTAATCCCATTCGCGGAACTGTGCAAATTCACAGCCCATGAAGGTCAGCTTTTTGCCCGGCATGGTCATCATATGGAGCATAAACGCGCGCATACAGGCGAATTTGTCGTCGTATTCTCCGAACATCTTATCGACAAGCGACTTTTTGCCATGCACCACCTCGTCGTGCGAGACCGGCAGGATATATTGCTCCCGGAACGCATACATGAGCGGGAAGGTCAGCTTGTCGTGCTTGAACTTCCGTGCGATCGGATCGGTAGCGACATAATCGAACATATCGTTTGCGAAGCCCATGTTCCATTTGAAAGAGAACCCAAGTCCACCGTCCGATACCGGTTTGGTCAGCATGGGCCAATCTGTGGATTCCTCCGCGATGGTCAGTACATCCGGAATCTCCTCGTGGATGGCGGTGTTCAGCTTGCGGAAAAAGGCGATCGCTTCCAGATTCCGGTTGTTCCCCTCCGCATTCGGAATCCATTCGCCCGGCTTCTTATCGTAATCGAGATAGAGCATGGACGCCACGGCATCGACCCGCAATCCGTCCGCGTGGTATTCCCGGAGCCAGAAGAGCGCGTTGGAAATGAGGAACGACTGCACCTCCGGTCGTCCAACATCAAAGAAGCGCGTTCCCCAACCAGCGTGCTCCATGCGGTCCTTCCCCTGGTATTCATAGCACGGTTGTCCATCAAATTCATAGAGTCCATGGCGATCCTTCGGGAAGTGTGCCGGTACCCAATCGAGGATCACCCCGATGCCGGCTTTGTGCATGGTATCCACGAAATATTTGAAATCCTCCGGTGTGCCGTAACGGGAGGTGGGCGCGTAATAACCACAGACCGATAGCCCCAGGAGCCATCAAACGGATGCTCCATCACCGGAAGAAGCTCCACATGGGTATAGCCCATTTCCGTGAGATACACCGAGAGCTTGTCCGCGATCTTTCGATAGCTCCAGTAATGTGCGCCGTCTTTGGTCGATGCACCGTCCGTGGTATGCCAGGAACCCAGGTGCATTTCGTAGATGTGCATCGGTGCGCTGTAGAAATGCTGTGTTTTCGGACGGAATCCACGCGCCTTCGGACATACGATCGCACGCCGCTTTTTCAGAAACTCCTGATCTCCCCAGGGATAGGGCTGCAGCGTATGCACAATGGAGGCGGTCTTTTGCAGCGTCTCGTCGTAAAAAGCATACGGATCCGCCTTGAACCAGGTGACACCGTCCTGTCCGGTCACAGCATATTTGTAAAACACGCCCTCTAAGGATACGTCCGAGCGATAGATCAGCTCCCATACGCCGCCTTCCGTGATCCGGGTGAGCGGGATGCCGTTTTTCCAGCCATCCTCCAGTCCGGGCAAATCGCCTACCCATGCGACACGGATCGCGTTCGGAGCCCATACACGCACGGCATACAGCCACGGATCGTTCTTCGCACGTGCATTTTTCGCACCGTTCAGGCAGTGTACCCCAAGAAAGGAATAGGCTTCAAAATTGGTTCCCTGGTGAAACAGATACGCAGGAAGGTCGTTGCTCTCCGCTGCGGATGGTGTATACATCGTATCGTCCATACAGTTTTCTCTCCTTTCCAGAGTTGTCTTTATACCGGATCCGTTTTCTCCACTGTCCAGTGTCGCTCAATTTGTCCTACGTTGTCCCGGTGCATTTATGGAGAAATACCGGCTTTCTCCGGGTTTCCCCCTACTATTTCTTCTCCTTTTTATTATACTATAGAATCGCCGGAATTTCAAGCGTTTTTTGTCTGTTCCATGCGATTTTTTCCATTTCGTTTCGAGCAAATCCAACAGAATATATAAAATAATACATTCCTATGTAAAGGACACGTGATTTACGCCAGCACAGAACCACATTGCCGCTTCTTTCACGACCATTTTGTTTTTTACCCAACAAGAAAAAGCTCCCTTCCACAAGAGAGCTTTCTTTTGTTAAGTTTTTACCAAATCTGACAAATGGCGTCTCAGTCCGACTCCGGTAGGTATGCGTCGTGCAGTGCGGTCAATTTTCTATAGCTCATAACAAAGCATACAAATTCCGCGATTGCCGTGATGGGCCACGAAAAGATGTACAGTAAATATAGGGAGGAAATGGTGTGAAAATGGGCAAAAACGGTGTAAATCCATACCACACGGAACACACAGGAGCCCAAGATCACGATGATCGTTGGCGCGAGACTCTTTCCGATACCGCGGCAGGCTGCGATGGTACAGTCCATGAAGGCACTGACGGCATAGGAGAAGCCCATAATCCGTGTGCGCTGGAGTCCTGCTTCGATGACCGCCTCGTCATTTGCGAACAGGGAGAGAAATTCTCTGCCGAACAATAACAGCGCACCGCCGAGAATTGCGCCCGCGACAAAGGAATACGCCACACCGATGAAATAGCTTTTCAGAACCCGATCCCGTTTTCCGGCTCCCCAGTTCTGTCCCATGAAGGTCGAGCAGGCTGTATAGAACGCTGCCATGACGTTGTAGATGATGGCATCGGAATTGGCGGCGGCGGAATTGCCCTCGACCATGACGGAATCAAAGGAATTGACGGCACTTTGGATGAAGAGATTGGCGACGGCAAATATGGCATTCTGAAGCCCTGCCGGAATCCCGAGTCCGAGCACACCATTACCTTCCGCCTTGTCCAATCCATTGCGCAGATCGCGGAGATGAAAGGTACAATCGTCTTTCTGCCGCGCCATATGCCACAGGATCAATACCGCAGACACATATTGCGTGATGATGCTGGCGAGTGCAACGCCGTCCTCCGCCATGTGGCAGACGATGACGAAAAACAGATTGAAGATCACATTGAGAATCCCAGCGATCATCAGGTACGCAAGGGGTCGCTTGGTATCGCCGTTCGCGCTCAGGACACCGTTGCCGAAGTTGAAGATTCCGAGTGCCGGCATACCAAGCGCGTAGATGCGGAAATAGAGCTCCGCTCCATCGATAAGATCGTCCTTTGTGCCGAGCAGCTCCAGCATGAACCGTGCGGACAGCAGACAGAGTACCATGATGATGCATCCGGTTGCGAAACAAATCACAAACGATGTGCGGATGGAAGCGGCGGTGCGCCCCTTATCTTTGGCACCGAGATGCTGTGCGACCCGTACATTTACGGCACTGCCCATCCCGATCAGAAAGCCGGTGAACAGCGATACGAGAATGGTTGTCGATCCCACCGCGCCCAATGCCTCTGCACTGGAGAATTTGCCGACGACCGCCACGTCCGCCATATTGAACAAGACCTGCAAAAGCTGTGACAGCATGAGCGGAATGCTGAAAAGGAGCATATTATTCCACAGCGATCCGTTTGTCATCTGGATCTCGCCCTGCCCTCTTCCGCTACGAGAAGCTCGATTTGCCATATGGATACCCTCCGAAAACGAATATTGCGCATCCAAAATTCCGCCCATTATGAGCGTGCGGAGTAGATTATACCATAGCACCACACGTTTTGCAATAGGCGAAGACACCAATTCTCGCTGGGCGGCAATTCCCATAAATGGATAGAATTTTGCAGAATCCGTGCGTCTATACAGCCAAAATCCCCCGTATATGAGTATTTTACCACATGGCGGCTCCACGAAACGGCAATTTCCAGGGATCTGGCACGCCTCTGGCGGCGCAGCGGTTCAGAATCCAGCGGATACCCGGCTTGCTTT
>USGH01000246.1 GCA_900554225.1 uncultured Eubacteriales bacterium
GGGTTCGCAACGCGAGTCACACAAAATATTACAATCAAAATCCCCTTTATAAATTTTTTGCGGATATTTTAAAAACGCGACCGTCTCCCCCGTCTCCCCCGTCTCCCCCGTTCCCCACGCATCCTTGCCGATAAGGAGGTATATATATATGGATGAAAAGCTAAAAAAGATCACGTTTTCCAAGAGCCTGCGGGGGTATGCCTGTGAGGAGGTCGATACGTATCTGCGGTATGTGGCGGATAAATATGAGCAGCGGAGCCGGGAGTGTACGGAGCTGCGGCGACAGATGGCACTGATCGCGGCAAAGATGAACGAGTACACGGAGGGGCTGCACAGATCGGCGGACGAGGAGAGCGCGCAGAAGAAGTCGGTGCAGGAAACGTGTGACAACATGATCGACGAAGCAAAGCGGCAGGCGGCGCACATCCTGGCGGAAGCGGAATCCGAAGCCGAGGTCATTCGCCGGAGAGCCGAGGACAATGCACAGACCATCGCCGCCAACGCCGCAAGAGAGGGTGCCAGGGTCGTGAACGATGCCGCACGGTCCGTCGCTGCCCGGAACAACGCCGCCGATCGTCTGGTCGAGGAGATCGATTCCTTCCGCGAGGAGGTCTACGCGATGTATACCCGCCATATCGCTGAGTTAGACCGTCTCGCGGAGCGCACCAATGCCTTTTATGACCGCAAGACCGCCGTCGCCGAGGACGCGATGGAGGAAGCAGGGAACGCGGAGGAAAACAGCGCGTATGACGCGGGAGAACAAACCGGAAATCCCACACCGGCGGACGCTGCCGATGCCGCAGCAGAAGCGGATCCCGCGCCTGACGCGGACGCGGACCGGATCGACCCGATTCGAATCGACTGGAAAAACCGGCGCGCCAAACGGGATCTCGTGATCGATATTGCGGAGGAGGACGATGCGGAGCCTGTGATCCCTGCGGCAGTGCCGGACAGCGATCCCGACAGGACTCCCGCCGCATACGACAAGGACGAGGAGGACGATGCGCTGGACGCACTGTTCCGTTCGCTCACCGGCAAGAATATGCTCACACCGGAGGTCGGGACGGAACCGCAGCAGCCATCGACCCCCACATCGCCGCAGCCGGATAAGACCGCCTACGATTTCGCCGCGGACTATGAGGATCCGGAGGAATCCTACGCCGACAGCTATGCCGCCGCATACGCCCAGGCGGAAAAAGCGGATAGAGCCGATACGCCGGATACATACGCCGAACCGGACGAGGATACGGACACATACGATGAGCCGGACGAAGATGCGGATGCATACGATGAACCGGATGAAGATGCGGATGCATACGATGAACCGGATGAAGAATCCGACATCTACGATGAACCCGATGCGGATCCGGACGCGGAGGACGATACCGATTGGCTGCTCAGTACACTGAAGGCACAGTATGCCGCAAAGCCCGCGCAGGATCGACCGCAGAGCCCTGCCAAACGTGCCGATGCGACCCCCGAAAATTTTGACGCACTCCTTGCCTCCGATACCGCCACTGACCCCGTGCAGGATATCTCCCTGACCGGCGAATTTGACAGGATCTATAATAAAGAGCAGGCGGAAAAGTATATGGAGGAGGTCGAAACGCAGCCCCTCCACGTCCCGGAAAAGCCCAAAAATCCAAAGAAGCACACAAAGTTCTGAGATGGGAAATGGGGTAGGAACCGGACTGGGTCGGCAAACACATGAATAAAAACCATCCCCCGCAATCTCTCCTTCCAAGAAGTCTGGATGCCATCTTACTAATGACCGCAATCGCTCCCCGTAGAAGGCGGATGACCCCGTCAGCCGCTCGCGAACGATCTTCTCAGGAAACGGACGAAACCATATTGGTGCGCACACGGACTTGCACAAACTCCACCCATATCCATCCCCCATATAAAAGTTTTGCGGAGCTTTTTCAAAAGCGACCGTTCCCCCGTTCCCCTCGTCCCCCCCGTTCCCCTATTTCCATTATATAAGTGAGATAACTATGATCTGGACGATTTTCATTATTCTTGCCGTGGTCGGCCTGGACCAGTGGACAAAGGTGCTGGCACTGGAACAGCTGAGACCGATCCAAACCCTTCCGATCGTGCAGGACGTGCTGCATCTGACCTACGTGGAGAACCGCGGCGCAGCGTTTGGTATGCTGGCGGAGCATCGGTGGGTCTTTATGGTTTTCTCCATACTGGCAATCCTCGCCATCCTCGTGTGGCTGTGGAAGGAAAAACCAAAATCCATATGGCTCCGGTGCGCCGCATCGTTCATCGTGGGCGGCGGGATCGGCAATATGATCGACCGGATCGCGAGAGGGTTCGTCGTGGACTTCATCGACGTGCGGTGCATCGACTTCTACGTCTTTAACGTCGCGGATTCCTTCGTCTGCATCGGGTGCGCCATGTTCTTTGTCTGGGTCCTGCGTACAGAAATCCTGGAAAAGAAAAAGAAAAACGCCACATCCCCGGACGATACCGCAGAATCCACAGACGATACCGCAAAAACCACCGACAGCACGGCGGAATCCACCAAAGAGGACGAAGCATGACCGACAATATCGACAGAGACACCGCCAGGGATTGGGATGCGCCCGAGAATCCCGAAAACGGGGAAGACGGCGATTGCCTGATCGTGACCGCCGATGCCGCCGAACGCGCGGACGCCGCCCTTGCACGCCTGTCCGGACTCTCCCGCTCCCTCGTGCAGAAATACATCGAAGCGGGCAGCGTGACCGAGCTCGATAACGGAAAGCCGATCTCCAAAAAGGATAAGACCAAGCCCGGTACCTCCTATAGAATCGTCCTCCCGCCGCCCGTCCCCGCCGACGTCGCACCGGAACCAATGGCACTTTCCATCGTCTATGAGGATGACGCGATTCTGGTGCTCGATAAACCCGCCGGCATCGTCGTACATCCCGCTCCCGGGCACTGCTCCGGTACCCTCGTCAATGGGCTGCTGTACCACTGCGGCGCACAGCTCTCCGGGATCGGCGGCGTGCTGCGTCCCGGCATCGTCCACCGCATCGACCGCGATACCACAGGCCTGCTCTGCGTCGCCAAAACGGACGCGGCACATAAAAGCCTGTCCGCACAGCTCGCTGCCCACCATATGCACCGCGCATATCGGATGCTCCTCTGCGGCACCGTAAGCAAACCCGGCACCGTCGATAAACCGCTCGGCAGACACCCCACCGATCGCAAGAAAATGGCGACCTACCCCGTCGGTACCGCAAAACCCGGCGTGCGCACAGCAGTCACCCACTATACACCGCTCGAAATTTTCCCCGGCGACGCCAATTCCGGCAGCTTTACCTACGCACAAGCCGTGCTGGAAACCGGACGAACCCACCAGATCCGCGTCCATATGGCGTCGATCGGTCACCCCGTCCTCGGCGATCCCGTCTATGGCGGCGACAGCTCCCCCTTCGCGAAAAAGCACCAGAACCTCATGCCGGGACAGCTCCTACACGCCGCCGCACTCTACCTCACCCACCCCATCACCGGTGAGGAAATGCAGTTTTCCGCCCCCCTGCCCAGCAATTTTGAAGAGCTCCTGCGCATTCTGCGGGAAAGATAACGGAATCAGAAACCGGGACACCCGATACCCAGCGGTACGGATGCCCCGGCTTTTTTGTTGTTTGTTTTGGCTTTCGCCTATGGGGGATGCCTGTAGATTGTATTTGCTCCCTGCGGGGGCGTATAAGGTAGGCTGCGTTATTCTTGATTCGTTTGTTTTGCTTTCTTCAATGGGGAATACCACATCGCTCTTGTGGATTTAATTGCTCCCTGCGGGGGCGTATAAGGAAACTGCGTTTTGCTTTGGTTGTTTGTATTGGCTTCACCAATGGAGAATACCACATCGCACTTGTAGATTTTATTGGCTCCTCGCGGGGGC
>USGH01000247.1 GCA_900554225.1 uncultured Eubacteriales bacterium
CGTTTGAGGAGTTGGATTTCTCCCCCGGCGGCTCCAAGGGCTACCTCAACGCCTCCCGCGAGATTTTCCGCAGGATCTGCGCGCTGAAATTCGGGGAGAACACGACCCTGGCACAGCCGAAGACCGGCGGAGCAATCGAAAAGCCGGAGTAAAAACGCACATCCATCGGGGAGGTGAGCCTATTGCAGATCACAATAGCGGCGTCGGCGGGATTTTGTCCGGGCGTCAAGCGGGCGGCGGATACATTGGAGGAGATTTTGCGACAGGCGAAGAAGGACGGCATACACGTCTATTCGCTCGGCCGGCTGATCCACAATGACGATTATATCGCGCACCTCACCGCGCTCGGCTGCCGCATCATCGACCGCTCAGACGTGGACGACGTGATCGCGCGCGCCGATGCGGGAGAGCACAGTACCGTGGTCATCCGGGCGCACGGGGAATTGAAGCCCATCATCGACAGACTGCGCGACTGCGAGAGAACGCACGAACAGTTCACCCTTGTCGATCTCACCTGCCCCTATGTAGAGCGCGTGCGCCGGATCGCCGCCGAAAACAGCGCGCCGGACAGCCTGTTTCTGCTTCTCGGGAGTGCCGGACACCCCGAGGTAGAGGGCATTATGAGCTGTCTCCGTGGTCCCGGACGCGTCTTTGCCGGTGCCGGGGAACTCGAATTGTGCATTTTCGACAAAGAGTTTCGTCAAACTGCACAAAACGGAGTGGCTATGGCTGTGCAGACTACACAAAAATTATCGGAATGGAAAAAATCGATAGAAATTTGCAAAAAGGTATATACAAACGCGCGAATTTTTGATACAATATGTAATGTGACTGAAAACAGGCAGACAGAGGCGGCAGAGCTTGCAAAACACGCGGATCTCATGGTCGTGATCGGCTCTCCGGACAGCTCCAATTCGAGAAAGCTGGCGGAGGTGGCGAGGGAACACTGTAAAAACGTGTGGTTCTTAGCGAACGCCGCGGCACTGTCGGAGCATACGCTACCCAAGTGCCTACATCAAGTTTCAATAACTGCCGGTGCATCTACGCCGGATAGTGTAATACAGGAGGTATATAAAGCCATGAACACGAATGAGCAGGAAAACTTTGCCGAATTGCTCGAAGCGTCAATCAAAACTTTAAATACAGGAGACATCGTCGAAGGTGTGATTACGTCCATTTCGCAGAACGAAATCCATCTGGATCTGGGTGCGAAGACCACCGGTGTGATCACCCACGATAAGGCGACAAACGATTCCTCTGCCAAGCTGGAGGACCTGTTTAAGGTTGGAGATGTGGTTCGCGCAAAAGTCGTAAAGGTCAGCGACATCGACGGTATCGCAACGCTCGACAAGACCCGTGTAGACGCGGACGCCAACTGGGTAGCCGTAGTCAACGCGTATGAGACCGGAGAGATTCTCGAAGGCAAGATTGTGGAGGCGGTCAAGGGCGGCGTCATCATCAACTTAAACGGTGTACGCGTATTCATTCCCGCATCCCAGACCGGTGTACCGAAGGACGGCGATCTCGCTACCCTCGTAGGCACCACCCAGAGAGTCAAGATCATCGAGATCAAGGCAGAGCGTAAGAGAGCATACGCATCCATCCGTGCCGTCCTGCGCGAGGAAAGAAAGGCAAAGGAAGCGGAATTCTGGGCAAACATCGAGGAAGGCAAGGAATACGACGGCGAAGTCAAGAGCCTCACTTCCTTCGGTGCCTTTGTGGATCTCGGCGGCGTAGACGGTATGGTACATACCTCTGAGCTGTCCTGGAGACGGATCCACCATCCGTCCGAGGTCGTCAGCGTCGGCGACAAGCTCCACGTATACGTGAAGTCCTTTGATCCCGAAAAGGGCAGAATCTCCCTCGGCTACAAGACCGAAGAGATGAACCCGTGGACACAGTTCGTGAACCAGTATCAGGAAGGCGACGTGGCGGATGTGCGCATTGTCAGCCTGATGCCGTTCGGCGCATTTGCAGAGATCGTTCCCGGCTGTGACGGTCTGATCCACATCAGCCAGATCGCGGACCACAGAATCACGAAGCCCGAGGAATGTCTGGAGGTTGGTCAGGTCGTTCGCGCGAAGATCACCGGAATCGACATGGACAATCGGAAGATCAGCCTCTCTATGAGCGCGCTTCTGAACGACGGCGACGAAGAATACGACGACGACGCGGAATAATCTGCGGCATCATCTAACAAGCATGCAGAAAGAGGAGGGTATGGCAGGTGCTGTTTCATCCTTTTCCTGTAGGCACCACGGATTTCGAATACATATGAAATATGGTCACTGCATCCGCGCCGGGGTACTGCTCCTGGTCTGCGGGCTGCTTCTTGCGTGTACGCGCCTGCCGATCCCGGACAGCTGGATGGGAACGCCGCCGCTCACACCGGATGAGACCTCCCCATACGCCGCCGTGCCCTACACGGATCCGCAGACGCTCGAAATGCTGCGCACGGAGATCCGGTACATCGTTCACGCGGCGGGAGAGATTGACGGCACGGTCGGCTCCAACAGCATGGAGGGACTGCAAAACGCCTATGACGCGGGAGAACGGTACATTGAACTCGATTTCAACTTCACCGCGGACGGTCATCTCGCGTGCATCCACGACTGGTACGTGGAGTATACGTCGGCGATTCCGGAGAACGGACACGCGCTGACCCTTGCGGAATTTCGCGCGGCGAAGATCTACGATCGGCTGACCCCGCTGGATCTCGACACGCTGGCGGCATTCCTGGCGGCGCACGCGGATCTCTACATCATCACGGACATCAAGGACGACAACATCGCGGGGCTGTCGTACATCGCGGCGTCGTATCCGGAGCTGATCGGTCGGTTCATTCCGCAGATCTATGCGGGGGATGAGTACGATAGGGTACGCGAGCTGGGCTACGAGTACGTGATCTATACGCTCTATCGTCTCGATTGGAACAGCAAAACGGATGTGGAGGCATTGTGCGCCTACGCGGCAGGTCATCCGCTTCTTGCCTACACGTTCTCCTATGAGCTGTGCGCCGTGGACGGCTACGTATCCGGTATGCGCGCGGCCGGGATCCCGCTCTACATCCATACCGTGAACGATCCCGCAGAAATGGAGACCTACCGCGAAATGGGTATCTCCGCCTTTTATACGGACAAGGTTCTCCCCGATGCGCAATAAACAAAAAAACAAAATCTCTATATACAGAAAGGGTAAATCACTATGTCTATTCCACGTTCTGAATATCCGCGGCCGGAGCTGGTGCGGTCGGACAACTGGCTGAATCTGAATGGGCAATGGCAATTTGCGTTTGACTTTGGCAATTCCGGCAGAGATCGGAAGCTCTGGGATGCCGACGATGCGGTCTACACACACGAAATCACGGTCCCGTTTGCACCGGAATCGAAGCTGTCCGGGATCGAATATGTGGACTTTATCGCCGCGTGCTGGTATCGCCGGACGGTTGTGCTGCCGGAGAAGTGGTGTGTGGAATGCGGCCGGATCCTACTCCATTTCGGTGCTGTCGATTACCGCAGCGAGGTCTACGTCAACGGCAAAAGGGTCGGCTCCCATGTCGGCGGATACACACCCTTCACGTTTGACGTCACGGAATACGTGGTGCCGGGGGAGAACCGGATCGCGGTCTTTGCGGAGGACAACGGCAGGGATTCTCTCCAGCCGACGGGCAAGCAGGTCTACTACAGCTACTACAATTCCGGCTGCTCCTACACGCGCTCGACGGGCATCTGGCAGACGGTATGGATGGAATACGTGCCGCAGAGCTATGTGAGCCGTCTGAAGATCACACCCTGCATCGACGGCGGGGAGGTCTCCTTTGGCAACGTGAAAATGCAGGTGCCGCCATATGTGGATGTGACCGTTACCCTGGAGGGCAAACCGTCCGCGGTCGAT
>USGH01000248.1 GCA_900554225.1 uncultured Eubacteriales bacterium
CTGTACAACGAATCGCACGGCGCGTATTCCTACAACGAGGGCGGCGATCTGACCACCTACAACACGATGTTCTCGGAAAACCGCGCGCTGTTCTATCCGCAGTATTTCGAGGCGACGACGGCGCTGCGCGATATGGAGACGGATTTCGGTGTGCTCCCCTATCCGAAGCTGGACGAGGCGCAGAAAACGTACATCAGCACGTCCCGCGACAATTTTGACCTGTTCGTGCTGCCGGTGGATGTGCCAGATATCGAATTCTCCGGGCTCATCACGGAGGCTCTGTCCGCCGAATCGTACCGCCGCGTGATCCCGCAGTACTACGATGTGGTGCTGAAGGTGAAGAATTCCCGCGACGAGGAGTCCGCCGAGATGATCGACCTGATCCGCGACACGCTCTCCTTCGACCTCGGCTACCTCTGCTCGACCTCCCTGAACGGCGTGGGCCACATCTTCGTGGGTCTGGTCCGTGAAGGCAAAACGGATCTCGTCTCCAAGTACACCTCCATCGAACCGAAGGCGCAGACCAAGCTCGACGATATGCTTGCGGCGTATGGGATAGAGTGAGGACGCAGGGAAACGCGGCTTTTTGCACGATACCCTTATAAAAAATTATAACTGCAAAAAAGGGCGCGGTAGACGCGTCCTTTTTCTATGGGATGAAGCGCGGGCCCTCACCGGAACATGGTTTTGACCAGCTCATCGGCGAAGAGCCAGTGCAGCTCTCTTGTGGGGTGATTGAGAGAATTGGCGAGCAGCTCCGTGGTATCGACACCGGCTTTTTCCATGGTCTGCCACATCCGATACACATCGCAGAGAGGGGTATCGGTTTCGCGGGCGACGGCTCTGGCGGCATCCATATACCGGTCGAGGGTTTCGTTGTGCATGATTTCCGCGAACTGCTCCGCCAGGCGCACGAAGAAGGGATCGCGGCAATGGGGGCTGGCATGGAAGCACATGGTATTGGGCGTCATGAGGATGACCTCGCTGTCCGCCGCCCGCAGCTTTTCGATAATGGCGGTCAGACTGTCGTGATAGCGGGTCAGGCCGTCGAGACCGCCGCAGGAATCGTTGAGTCCGAAGCAGACGACGGTGAGATCGGGGTGATACGGCAGCACATCGCGCTCGAGGCGGGACAGACCGCCTGTGGCGTTATCCCCGCTGATGCCTGCGCCGATCACATTGATCTGGGTGCGTGGGAAGAGGGTATGGAGGATCGTTTTGACCTTATGGGAATAGCTGTTTTCGGCTTCAAAGACGGTATCAAGACCGTTTTCGCCGACGCGGTAGACCTCAAAGCAGCCGTGTGTGACGCTGTCGCCAAGAAACGCGATGGTCACGGGCGGCTTACCGTACATATCGTGTTCCTTTGCCGCCAGTTTTTCGATGATTTTCATATGCGTATACCTCGCAGTGGATTCGTTTTGTGTGTCAGGAATTTTTATTGCCGTCGCTGCCGATGAGAATCTGCAAAATGGTAGCGACAAGGAAGATCATCCAGGTCAGGTGCCAATGGCCGAACGTGAAGCTGATGAGGAAGTAGAGGATAACGGCTGCCAACCAGAGCAGTGCGCTCCAATTGCTCTTTTGCTTTCCAAGCGGCACGCCGTGGTTATATTTCATGAGCATATCGAGTAAAATCGAGCCCATAGAGCCGCCGACAAAGAGCAGCCACGTCATGTGCCAATGGCCGAATCGGAAGCTGATGAGGAAGTAGAGCATGATGGTGAGGAGCCACTGGATCGACTCGGCATTCCCGCGCAGCTTTTTCATCCATTTATAGAATTTTCCCCGTTCGCGCCGATCGGCTTCCTCGGCTTTTTCCCGTCCGGTAAGCGGCAGCTTTTCGAGGACGACGCGCATCCGTTCGACATCCTTCAGTAAGGCCTGATACGCCTCCAGCTCCGTCATACCGGATTCGACCATGTTGTCAAAGTCCTCGCTCATCTCCTCGACGGTATCGACCTTGGGCGCATACTGTGCGGAGACGTTGTCAAACTCCTCATACAGCTTCCCGATCTCCTTTTTGAGCTGTTTTTTCATACTATCTGCCATATGCGATTCGTCACCTCAAAGCACCAATCTATATGGGATATTATACACGATTCCGGCAGAAATTGCAAGCGAAAAAACGCCGCGGCGGGAAAAAGGGAAAACGCCTGCAAAGCATCTCCTGCAGGCGCATATGGGGTTTACAGCTCTATGGTCCAATCGTCCGTTGCGGCGTCTACCGGGGTGGGTGCGAGGGCTTCGGCAAGGGCGCAGATGGAGGGATAGAGGCGAGGCTGATAGTGGTTGATGACGACGTGGCGCGGCGGCTTTTCGGCAAAGAGCGGCGCGTATTCCGTGGCGGGAAAATGCGCGCTTTCGCAGATGGCAAGATCCAGACCGTCGGCAAGGGTGGCGCGCGGGAAGTCGTCCGCCGGTCCCTTATGAGACAGATCGCCGGTGAACAGGACGCGTTTGCCCTCTGCTTCGACGAGATACGCGTAGGAGGTGCGGCAATGCCTGGTCCGGAACGCGGTCACGGTAAGCAGTCCGTCGCTGTAGATCACGCCGTCGTGGGTGATTTCGCAGCGGATCTCCTCGCGCAAGCTGGTGCCGTTTGCCGCAAGCCAGCCGGACAGCGCGGGGATCGCCTCCTCCTCGGGCAGGAAAACGGTGGGATTGGCATCCTTGAAGTACCAGCTGCACAGATCCACAAAGTGGGGCAGTCCGTTCGTATGGTCGCCGTGCATATGGGTGATGAAGATGGCTCTTGCGGACGACACGGGGATCCCCGCCGTGCGCATCCAGTCGATTGCCATAACGCCCATATCGACAAAATACCGCACGGCGTCCTGACCCGCGCCCAGGGTAATCATGGCACACGAGCACTTCCGATGTGCTTCCGGCACGCCATGGCTTGCGCCTAAAAATGTGATTCTCATAATTCTCGCCTTTCTTATATATAGGATGGGGAACGAGGGGAGACGGGGGAGACGGGGGTACGCGGCTTTTGAAAAAGCCTGGCAAAACTTTTATGAAAAGGGGGATGGAATATAGTTTGTGCGAGTCTTTTCCGCGCAGTATTTTCCGGGTCACTGTGGATCCCGATCCGCTACGCTTTCGGCGATCCGGAATATCTCCGCGTCGGTCACCGCGCTGTCCTCTACGTGAAGGCTATAGGCGTACATCCCGTCGTCCCAATACACGGAGCGGACGGAGCCCCAATCGGGATCGTAGGTGATGAAGATACCGGGGCGGCCGCCTATGGTGCAGTCCTCGATGGTGCAATGCTCGTTGTTGACGGCGGTCATTCCGTCCAAGGTCATCTGGTGATAGCCGATGATCTGTCCGGCGTCTGCGGCAGCGTCCACGTCGTCGCCCTTATAGTAGTCGACCACATACATCCCGATGCTTTCTATACAGACGTCCGCGCCGGTATAGCCGTCGGGGAGATAGGTGGGTACGCGGATCTTTTCGAGGATTTCCGGCGCGTCCGCTGGGATCTCATGGTTCAGCTCCATATGGGTATCGAACCACGTGACCATCGACCGCCAGAGCTTCTCGCGGACGGCGGAAATGGACAGGGTCAGGCAGATGGCGACGGCGAAACAGGCACACGCGGCGGAGAACCAGCGGACACGGCTCCTGCGGCGGCGGTTTTTCTCCCGCAGCTTTTCCTCTGCGGCAAAGATCTCCCGCATCCGGTCGTCATGCTGTGCGGAGAAGGTATGCTCGTCGGGGAGCGTGGATGGGTTTGTCTGCTCTGCCTGTATGGCGGCGATCCGGAGCGCGTCGTCAAAGGGGAGCTTCGATCCCTCTCCGGGTGTGGACGAATGGGTACAGTTCATGATTGTATGGTCTCCTTTCGCGTCGTAAGGCAGTTGTACAGTGCCTTTTTCCCGCGCAG
>USGH01000249.1 GCA_900554225.1 uncultured Eubacteriales bacterium
AGCTGCGATATTTCACGCCGGAGATCAAGAAGATCCTCTCCGCCAAGGAAAAATTCGGCTACTGCTACTGGGAGGCGGATACCACAGCGGGCGTGATCTCGTTCGTACTCAACAACCCCTACTCGAACATCCGCATTCTTGAGGACAAGCGCATTTTCATCTCGGATATGGACGGCAACTGCTTCATCATCCCGGATCCGAAAAAGCTCGACCGGCAAAGCTACAAGTATATCGAGATCTATATCTGACGAGACAGCAGCTATCACTGCGTCCGCCCGTCTGTGAGGTGCGATACAGCTTTCCGCGCAGACCGGCGAATCGTCCAATGAACGAGGTAAAACCACATGAAACTGATGTATGATCTCCCAGAAGCAGATTCTGCTGCGCTTGCGGCGGTATCCGCGGGAGAAAAGCTCATGTACTGCGTCCCCTTCAATATGTACGAGGATCGCTTCGTCAAGGGGTTTACGGCGGTTACAGACAAGCACATCTACTGCATCCTCGACGGAAAAATTCTGAAAACCGTGGAGCTGTCCCACTGCACCGTATTCCAGACGGAGGTCCTCTACGGCAACTGCGCCTTCTACGGCATGATCGACGGCGTCACGACGCTCATCTGTCGGTTCCAATCCGGGCGCAATCTGCCGCGATACTCTGTGCTTGTCAACGCGTGTGAGGCACTGGCGGAAAAGGCGAGAAACGGCGAGGATCCCGGTGAACCGATCGTCAACAACGAACGGGAGCGATTCTGCCCCAAGTGCGGTCGTCCGTACTTCTGGGGTACGACGATCTGCCCGTTCTGCCGGGATACAAAGGAAGTGTACAAGAAGCTCTGGGCTCTCACCAAGGGTCTGCGGCTCATGCTCTTCTTCCCGCTCTTTGTCTCCGTCATCTCTCTGGCAATCCAGTTCATCCTGCCTGCCATCCAGAAGGTCGCCGTCAACGATTACATCACGAATGAAGCCATCCGTCCGGTGAAATCGCTTACCGACCCCAATCTGCACGCCTTTGTCGCGATTTTCGTCGCCATCATCTCCATCGATCTGGTACAGCGTGCGCTCGGCGTCATCCAAAGCCGACTGTCCGCCATCTCCGGCAACAAGTTCACGCTGATGATGCGCACCCTTCTTTATGAAAAGATCCAGACACTGTCCATCGCGTCCATTTCCCGCCGTTCCACCGGTGACTTAATGGGTCGAATCAACAACGACGTCAACGTGGTGCAGGCATTTATGACCGGACAGCTGCCGAGCATTTTCACGCAGGCATTCTCCTTCATCCTCGCGCTCATATTCCTTCTGATCCTTGACCCGGTGATGAGCCTCTTCGTCTTTGTGCCGATCCCGCTCGTTGTGTACCTCGTGTACAAATTCTGGTCGACCATGCAGAATCGGAACCGCAAAAACTGGGTACTCGGCTGGCACGTCAATCTGTTCCTGCAGGACATCCTGAACGGTATCCGCGTGGTCAAGACGTTCGGCAACGAGGAGAGCGAGATCGAGCAGTTCAACTATCGGACCAACCGTTCCGCCAAGCAGTCCCAGTCGAACGCGATCCTGTTTGACACGGTCTTTCCGCTGCTTGCCTTTGCGGTCCGTTTCGGCAGCTATCTGATCTTATTCTACGGCAACTACAAGCTGTTCACAGGGGCGATGAACTACGGTGATCTGCACCAGTTCAACTCCTACGCTAACATCATCTACGGACCGTTGCTCTACATCACGTCGATCCCGAGAAGCATCTCGAACTTCCTCACCTCCCTTGGTAAGGTATTGGAGATTCTGGAGGAGTCCCCGGAGGTTTCCGACATCGGGCTGCCGATCGATATTTCCATCGAGGGCGACATCTCCATCCGCGACGTGACCTTCGGCTACGACACGTACAATCCGGTGCTGGAGCATATCAGCGTGGACATCAAGAAGGGCGAGATGATCGGTATCGTCGGTCACTCCGGCTGTGGTAAGACGACGCTCATCAACCTATTGATGCGTCTCTACGACGTGAACTCCGGCGCGATCCTCATCGACGACGTCAACATCAAGGACATTTCCCAGAACGCGCTCCGTTCACAGATCGGCGTCGTGCTGCAGGAAACGCACCTGTTCTCCGGCTCGATCCGCGACAACATCAAGTACGCCAAACCGCTTGCCAGTGACGAGGAGGTAGTTGCCGCCGCCAAGCTCGCAAATGCGCACGACTTCATCGTGAATCTGCCTGAGGGCTACAACACCATGGTCGGTGAAAAGGGGTATTCCCTCTCCGGCGGTGAACGGCAGCGTATCGCCATTGCACGTGCGCTGATCCACAATCCGAAGATTCTGATCCTCGATGAAGCAACCGCCGCACTCGACACAGAGACGGAAAAGCTGATCCAGGACGCGATCAACAAGCTGACGAAGAACCGCACCACGTTCGCCATTGCACACCGTCTGTCCACGCTGCGCAACGCGGACCGTCTGATCGTACTCGACAAGGGTCATCTCGTGGAATGCGGCACCCACCAGGAGCTGCTCGAGCTCAAGGGCTTCTACTGGCGGCTCGTCATGGCACAGCGACAGGATTCCGGCATGACGAAAAAGCTCCCGCCCAAGCACGCTACGGCATAAAGCCCAATCGATACCGGGGACAGCCCATCCAAAATGCGGTTTTCTCCGGCTCCTCCCCCCAAAAAATCATATAAGAAAAGATGTACACTGGTATACACCGGATGTACATCTTTCTTTATAAAAGAACAGGCACCGTACAGCCGTGGAATGCGGCGGTCAGGTGCCTGTTATGGATTGCATCCTCGTGGAAGAGGCGTTTAACGCACGTCAAAGGAGAATACGTGTACCGTATCCGACTCCGTTTCCGCCCATGTCGCCGTCGGCACAAAGGTGATTTCCGTAAAGCTACCCTGCACCGGAAGATTGATGCACTGTCGGAGGTTGCACTTCTCGTCTGCGAGCACTACGGTGTCACCGGATTCCGTTTTTGCTTCGATCCGATACGCACGCAGCAGGGTTTGCGGCATGGTCATGGTCGGGCTTTCCGGGACGATATTCGCGCGCATCGTATGCCGTTTTTCGCACCAGTCACCGGGGAGCGTTTTGCGATCCAGATCGGAATCCAGGGCAAGATGGATATTCGCAACAGCAGCCGCACTGTCAAATGTGTATGTCACCGGTCTGCCAAGCGGGAGGAATACACCATTTTCATCCGGGCCATAGGTATGGTTGTTCCGATCCATGCCGTTGCGCAGATTGTCGGGATGCTCTGTATCCGCTGTCAGTCTGGCATTTTTCGTAAGCTCCGACATGGTACGGCGGAATCGCGGCAGGAAACAGCCTTCCTCCATGAGCCGTTCTTGCAGGAGAGCGAGCTTATCCGTATACACCCCGTGCGGTGTGAGCGAAAACTCTCGCGCAATGTTGGCTGCACATCCGACCGCTTCCCCAAGCAGCGCACAGGTCGCCATCACACGTGCAGAGCTCATCGCGGCGTGTGTCATAGAAATGTTGCGACCGGCAAAATACAGGTTGTCGATGTTGCGGGAATAGAGACAGCGGTACGGAATCCCATACGGTGCCGGTGTATGCCCCCATATGTTTGGATTGCCCGCGTGATAGAAGCCGTTCGGATGGTGATCGTCCAGGGGCCAGCCGCCGAACGCCACGGTATCCGGAAAATCGCCGCCGGACAGCACATCGGTCTGCGTCATAATGTATTCGCCCATCATACGGCGGGATTCGCGCTTACCGGGGAGGAATCCGAGAAAATCAAGTGTCCAATAGGCACCGTCCGCCACCTCGCCGCTGTTCTTGATATAATCGACCATACCATACGCCAGCGCAATCAGCTCATCCCGCACCTCCTCCGTGTCGCCGATGGAATCCCGGTTGCCGCCCAGC
>USGH01000250.1 GCA_900554225.1 uncultured Eubacteriales bacterium
AGCACCCCCGCGTGTGCGGGGAAAAGTCGACCCTCACGCCAAATGTATCCTCGGACAAAGGATCACCCCCGCGTGTGCGGGGAAAAGAGGAACGCGATGCGGAATAATCTGGAGAGCCAGGGATCACCCCCGCGTGTGCGGGGAAAAGTTTTGCACGGTTAAACGTCCAGCGCTGCGCGTAGGATCACCCCCGCGTGTGCGGGGAAAAGGCGATCTGGCGGAGCGCGTCGGCGATGGTGCCGGGATCACCCCCGCGTGTGCGGGGAAAAGTGACCTTACGGCAGTCAGGGCAGAATTGCGTAAAGGATCACCCCCGCGTGTGCGGGGAAAAGCATTCGTCCGACGTGTACGCTCCGTTTCTCTCGGGATCACCCCCGCGTGTGCGGGGAAAAGGCTAAAAAGATCCCTTTTAATACCCCAAAAACAGCATTTTCATCTGTTCTTTGTCAGATTTCATTTAACTTCTCATACAGCATGAGTGTCAATGTACAGTCTGCAAGAGCACGATGCGTTTCGCTTATCTCGATCCCAAAATGTCGGCACAAATCCTGCAATGTGTAATGACCTGCACCAGGTACAAGTTTTTTGGCCAGATACAATGTATCTGTACATTGACTCCGGAATAACCTTATCTGACATCGTTTTGCCTCTGCCATCAGAAATCCGCAATCAAATCTCGCGTTATGGCATACAAATGGCCGATCTGCAACAAACGTGACCAGCCTTTCCATCGCCTCCTTTATGGGGATTCCGTCCCTCTCTAACATTTCATCTGTTATTTTTGTCAACTCTACAATATCAGGAGACAGTTGTCTCTCCTGGCAGATGAGCATTTGCAGCGTTTCTGCGATTATTCCGTCTCTCACAAGAATCGCAGCAATTTCTATAATGCGATCCTTTTCGGCAGCAAGGCCCGTTGTTTCTACGTCAATAACTACATACGCATTAGTCGCTTTTTGTTTTGCGACTTCTCTAGGCTTGGCGGCACGCCATTTTCCAGCTTTGCTATGGATGCTTTCATTGACTGGATCTGTCGTCAACTTTCTGCCCGGGAGTGGTCTTCGCATCAGTTTGATTCCGTCTAAATCAACTGGCTGCCACAGAGAATTGTGTATTTCAAAACGCATCTGCTGCTCCCCTGGCGCACTATACACCATCGTAGCTCGACCGTTTTTCAAATTCTCGCATATCCGCTGCCACAGTTCCTGACGTACTCGTGCGCTGAGATTTCCAACATATACTCCGGTATTGATTTCAAACAACCATTTGGAAAGATCCCCACGTACTTTGGGCGGACAATCGCTCAGTGTGATTACAACCATTGCTCCTCCTTGTAGGATTTTCCATAAGCCACCTTCCCTGCTTGATTGTCCCACAGATATAGAGGCTCCCTGTCCCCCTCCGTATCAATAGCTTCTGAGGCGCCCTCCATCTCCGTCAACAGATATTTAATATCCTTAACCATACGTTCTAAGATGTGTTTTTCCACCATGGCATCCCGTACAAGTCTTCTGGTCTGTGCAGGAAGATCCTCCGGATGGGTCGCAGCCATCTGAAACGCAATGGGGATGGTTATTTCTGTCTTGTATAGATCGGCAACATCATACACAAAAGAAAGCTCATGCCCTATATGAACAAACCCGAGTCCGGGGGAGCAGCCAAGCGCACAAATCACCGCGTGCGCCAATCCGTACAAACACACATTTCCGGCGGACAATGCCTGATTGACCGGATCGCCAGCCGAAAAATCTTCCGGATCATAGCTTCTGCCGTTCCATGGCACGCCGGTTTCCGCAGAATGTTTACGATACACCGCCCGCATACGGCTTCCTTCTCTGCCCCGCAACTGCTGTAATGTCAGATGTGTGACGTCCTCACCTGAAAATCGCAGCATATACATCTTTTTAACGACATCCAGATGCTTGCGTTGATTGGTCACGAGCTGTGCCTGCTTTATAAGAAGCCTGGAACTATGTGTCAACGCGTTTCCGCCAGCATAATACCGTACACCATGCTCCCCGACCCATACTATACTGACACCGGCATCGCCGATCAGTTCCATAGCGCGATGCGTAATATCTGTACCCGGACCAAGTAAGAGTACAGATATGGCAGCAGCCGGAATGTGAATCACGCCTTCTTCATCCGTTACAGTAATTGCACTGTCCTCACGGCTCAGTTTGCAGCGTTCCAGATACAAAAACGTGATTCTGTCGCGGATTTGCGGCAATGTGTGGATGGACGGTTTCTCCATACCGGGTATATCAGTCATATTACACTCCCTACATACGCACAATGGTCAATAGTCCATTGCCATATGCCTTGCCTCGCCCAATACCCTCCGTCATCGTTTGACGAAACCGCTCTGCATCCAGAACAGTCAGGACGCCTTCAAAGGATACGGACAATATAGTAACCCTTTGTCTTCCCTGTTTATGAAACACATATGTATGAGAATGTGTCACACCAAAAGCATCCGGTGACAAAGAAAAGCCATATTCCTCAGCACGCTTCAACAGCCACTCCTCCTGCTGCGGAACAGAAATCAATGCAGCCACCTTTCCACGCTCCGGAGATTTCTCACCGGTTTTTCGGTCTTTTATTCTCTGCCCCTTCGTAGGGTTTGCTGTTAAGCGGAAACGCCACTGACTGCCCTGCACAATACGATCAAGCAGTGCATCATATTTTTTTGTTTCCACCATATCACTATTGCAGGAAAACTGCTCCGCGACCGTGGAAAGCGTCGGTATATCCTTTGTCAAGATAAGCAGACAAGGCTCTCCATCCAGTGTATCCAGTCGCCACAATGTGCGGGAGCGCTCATTATCTACACCCAACGCAGTTTCTATCGCACCATGAAACTGCTGTGGGTTCGACAATGCGATCATGGTTGCGCGTTTCCGTGTATCAAGTTTGATTCGTGAGAGATACATCAATCAGCATCCTCCAATTCCTGAAAAGGATCGTGAACGGTACTTTCATGATAGACTGGTTCCCGTTCTACCACATTGCGATAGCCATATCTGCGGCATCGGTGATCAAAACTGATCGCGAAATCGCGCAGAGGTGCCGCCGTTTCTTCCGCATTGGCATCTGTGCGAATTCTTGCTACATCTGACCGTCTTTTCTGAGTATCCAATGATGGTTCATTGCGAAGCGCATCGCTCAGATCACATTCTCGTATTCCAAGGCAGATTGGCAAAGTCGGCGGACAGGATCTCCGACCAAGATACAGCGGGAATACCGGATGCGACAGCGCATATGCAAGTTCAGTTAGAAGTACGGGATCTCCTTCCAGACCGACTAAGAATATCGCATCTGCAAGATAATACCGATTTGTAAGGTAGGAATCCTTCCCCGCTCTTGCCATATGAAAATCCCGCAGCAGTTTTCCTTCTCGATCCACGCGCACACCAAAATGCAGCTGATTCAAATCCCGCAGCTTTTCCGATTCATCCCGCCTGTATCCCAATGCCGCAGCAATCATACCGATGACACCGCTTTTGGACGGCTCACGTCCTGTCTTCCTCGTTTCATATTTTGAATCATCGGTTCCCCATGACTGCATTGGTGCCGCCAACCGGAGAAGCAGAACCGCCATCACATTCCCTCGCTCTCTTTGAGGTACGCCTCTGTCTTTTCACATACGGTATCCAATAGTGTATCCAGACGAACGATATTTGCGATCTCACGGATTTCTTCGCCAATAGCAAACGATTCTACAGGTTCCGCAGCATAGGCAGAGTAGACCTCCTTGGCATGTTTTACAAGCCTTTTTTCCGATTCTGCTGCGTATCCATTCTCGCCAGCACGAACAGGCCTTTCAAAAGCGCCGCAG
>USGH01000251.1 GCA_900554225.1 uncultured Eubacteriales bacterium
GAGGAGCCGGAGGTGTGCGATGTGGATACGGGTGCCAGAACCCTTGCGGCGTGCGGAAAAACGGCACTGCACAGCGGATGCGGCGTGGTACGGCTGGCAGTCGCTGCTTCGGTGGCACCGCTGGTTGGGCAATACGTCCTGGAGAGCACCGTGATCCCGCTTGCAGAAAATGCGGACGGCGGACTCCGGTATACCTCCGACGAGATCGAGCGGGCATTGTCCGGTACTACTGCGGCGGCAATCGGCATGGGCTGGGGAACGGATCCGGCGTATGCACAGATCCTTACAAAGGTGCTGACCACCTATAAGGGTCGTCTCCTCATCGATGCGGACGGACTGAATACCCTCGCGCGTATGGGAGAGGACGGTCAAAGGCTTCTGCAAAATACGGTGGCAGAGGTGGTACTCACGCCCCATCCGAAGGAATTTGAGCGGTTGTCCGGGGTGCGGATCGCGGATATGCTTGCCGATCCGATCCGATATGCCGCGGAATACGCCAGGAAAGTCGGCGCGACGGTCTTACTGAAAGGAACGGCGACGGTGGTGACGGACGGTGCGGAGACGTATCTTGTGGATCGTGGCTGTCCCGGTATGGCGACAGCGGGCAGCGGAGATGTTCTGTCCGGGATCCTTGCGGGACTGCTCGGTTACAATGCGCCAACGCCGAAGGTGGTCGCGTGCGGTGCGTATATCGCGGGACTTGCCGGAGAGATGGCGCAGTCGGCTTCCAATCCGATTTCCCAGACCGCCGGAGATACCGCGTCCCACATCCCACAGGCGATCACGGCAATGCTGCGTGCAGCGGGAACACTCTGATATAGGATGGCACGGGCGCGGAGAAAGCTCTGCGGCATTTGTAGCATCACAAAAAACGGCGGCTGCCTACGGTCCTTCTGTCGGATCGCAGACAGCCGCTTTTTTCGCGGATACACCGCCGGATACAGTGGGATGCTTTCCGCACGCCTCACAAATCCGGTGTTATCCAGACATCCTTTCTGTTGTACGCCATTTTACGTCCTGTTTTTCGCGTTATCTCTTGCAGCCGCAGCTTCGATTTTGCCCGTTTTCGTTCCTGCTCTGCGGATTCCGGTCGAACGCGGGGTTCCAGCCGTAGAAATTCTGTGCGTCCATATTGTCTTGTGCCACCCGAAGCGCATCACCGAACCGTGCGGTTGCCATGGGCATGGATCGCTTTCTGGCGGCAGGCAAGCCACAGATCGCTGTCCACCAGTCCTTCGTGCGGCGCGGCGACCAGTACGGATTCTCCCGCGCTGTCGTAGAGATAGCAGCCGTTTGTTCCGGTGAATCGATCCGCTCCCTCCGGCACAACGGTTCCCATGGCGATAAAGTGATCCCGGATCCGGCAGTCTGCACGTACATAAATGGGGTTTTTGAGCAGTTCACTGATCCGTGCCGAATTCCACGTGCCGCCGCGCAGATGGGGGAGTCCATGCGTCGGCAATTGTGCGGCAAGAGACTGCATCGTGTCGTCCCCGTTGGCGTACAGACGGTAGATTTCCCGAATCTGCGCCGCCTCCTCTGCCATCGGTTCGTACATCGCGGTGTGGATGTTGTCGATCACGGTATCGCGCAGACGGAAGCCGTAGGGAATACGACCGCCCATGTAGAAGCCGCGGCGGCATCTGGCGGCATAGGCATCCGTGACCCGTTTCTGTATCGTTTCCCGCTCCAGCTCAGCGAAGATCATGCAGATCCCCAGCATCGCCCTGCCCATTGGTGAAGCGGTGTCAAATCGCTCTGTGGCGGAGACAAATGCGACATCATTGCGGTGGAGCGATTCCGTGATGTTCACAAAATCCACGAGGGAACGGCTGATCCGGTCGAGCTTGTAGACGATCACCCGGCGGATCTGCCCTTTTTGTACGTCCTCCATCATGGACGCAAATCCGGGACGATTGGTGTTTCCACCGCTGAATCCACGGTCGCTGTAGATCCGGTGCGCCCTTCCATGCGTCTCGGCAAGACACCACGCGATCTGGTTCTCGATCGATATGCTGTCGGCGCGGTCTACGGATTGGCGGGCATAAATGGCATCCAAACGTGTGTCCGGCATAGAAAAACCTCCCGTCACATTTTATGCAGTGATGCGGGAGGTTTTGCCTGTCTATCGGGACTGTTGTTTTCAGAAAACGGAAAGCAGAAGGACGATGACGATGATGCACGGGAGGGCGAAGGTCATGTACGGTCGGATCCAGCCGGGCATTTTCGCGCCGCGATCGCCCATGTTGACTTCTTCGATATAATTCTTCCAGCCCCAGCCAAATCTGGACGTACAGAACAGCACGTAGACGAGCGAACCGATCGGCAATAGGAGGTTGGAGACCACGTAATCTTCAAGATCCATGATTGCCATACCGAAGATCTTGAAATCGGAGATGAGATTGAGAGAGAAGGCGGCGGGCAGCACGAGAACGAGCATCAGCCCAACGTTGATCGCCGCGACGACGGGACGCTTCAGAGGGGTAAGCTCCAGCCAGAAGGACATGATGTTTTCAAACACGGCGATCACAGTGGACATGGCGGCAAAGCTCATAAAGAGGAAGAACAGCGCGCCTAAGATCCGACCGCCCTCCATGTTGTTGAAAATGGAGCTGAACGTGGTGAACAGGAAGCCTGCACCGCCCTCGCCCTCGATCATGGATTCGTTGTAGGTGTAGTACGCCGGGAAGATGATCAGCCCGGACATCAGTGCGACAAAGGTATCGAGCGAGATGATTGTGGCGGATTCGCCGAGCAGTCTGCGATCCTTGTCGATATAGCTGCCGAAGATGGCAATGGAGCCGATCCCGAGCGAGAGGGTGAAGAAAGCCTGTCCCATTGCGGCGTTGATGACCTTGCCGATCCCCGCATGCTTGATGTTGTCCGCGTTCGGCACGAGATAGAAGCGCAGCCCACGTCCGGCACCGGATAAGGTACACGCGTAGATCGCCAAGCCGATCATTAAAACAAACAGCGCGAGCATCATAACTTTGGTGATTCGCTCCACGCCCTTTTCCAGACCGAGTGAGCAGACAAACAGCCCGAGTAAGATCGCTGCATACGCGCCGAGGATCACCTTTGCGGGAGAGGATACGAGTGCGCCGAATACATTACCCAGCTCCTCTACCGTGTGCGCGGACATGATGGAGCCGGAGAGGTATTTCACAAAATAGGTGAGCATCCATCCGGTGATGACGGTGTAGCACATCATGAGCAGATAGTTGCCGCCGATGCCGACGTACTTCATAAGGTGCCATTTCTGTCCCTTCTTTTCCAGCACGTCAAAGGAGGAGGCGATGCTGCGCAGACTGCCCCGACCTACGGCAAGCTCCACGGTCATGATCGGCAGACCAAGGAGGAGAAGAAAGCCGATGTAGATGAGTACGAAGATTGCGCCGCCATACGCACCGGTGATGATCGGAAACCGATACACATTGCCCAGTCCTATGGCGCATCCGGCGGAGATCAGAATGAATCCGAGCCGGGAGGAAAATTTTTCACGTTGCTGCATAAGATTGTCCTTTCAAAATACCACCCGAATGCTGCGGGTGCGAAATACGCGTTGTTCTATTGTACCGCATTTTTTGAGATTCTGCAATACTTTTTCCGAAATTTATTCAAAAAAATGCAAAATTATGAGCCGATTCAAGATTTTACCGCAAAAATACCCAAAGCACGCCCACTCTACAACCGCTGTAGACTGTATGGCGCGCCGCACGTTTTGCTTCGCCGAAACGTTGGTAATGGACGATCTCGCGTTCTCTGAGGAATTTGAGTACATCGCACACGTCCCGATCGTCGATGAGCCGGAGCAGATTG
>USGH01000252.1 GCA_900554225.1 uncultured Eubacteriales bacterium
TTGTGACCAGTGTCCGTGCCCCGGCATACGACGCGCCTGCCGCCACCTCCATAGCCGTTTTTTCATTGACGGACCACTCCACGTGCATATCCGCCGTGCGATGCTTCACCGCCGATTCCAGGACCTCCGTCGATGGTGTACCCGGATAGCCCGTCACCACACGCACACCGGAAGCCACTGCGCCAAGCGCGATCGCCTCGTTTCCCATAATGAGCCTTTTTGTCATCGTATCCGCTCTCCTATCTATTATTTCTTACATTAGTATGTTTCAGTATGTTTCCGATCCGTCCGGTTGCCGCACATCCGTCACCGTCAGTACCTTGCCGCACACGGTAAAGTCAATTTCCAATCCGCCATAGGGCATATGGTAGCATCGATCGGATGCGTGCTGATACCCGGGACGCGGATCCTGTGACAAAATGGCATAGAGCGGCGCGCGTTTTTCCGGCGGTATCCGTTCCTGCAATCCATCCGCAAACTCCACCGTGAGCCGTTTTTCCTCCCCGTTTACGGCAAATCCGTCCACGGCGTCCGGATGCATATCCGTGTACGGCAGATACGGCTTGATGTCGTACAGCATCGTACCGGACTGGAGATCCGCACCGGCTACATAGAGTACCATGCCCAATGCGTCGTCCTTTTCAACAGCCATGAGCCGCACCGAGGACAGACCGATCGGATTCGGACGGTTCGGGGAACGTGTGGCAAAGACACCCATGCGCCGATTGCCGCCGAGCTTGGGGGGACGGACCGTCGGCGACCAGGTCCCCTCCGCGCGATCGAGATCGAAATGCCACAATAGCCACAGATGCGTGTAGCATTCGATCCCGCGCAGTGCATCCGGATTCCGATAAGCGGGCAGGAAAACGATCCGCGAACGCACATCCGCAAGCCCGCTTTGCCGCGGTATCCCGAATCGATCCGTATAATCGTTTTCAATATAGGCAATATATTCCATACATCCTCTTTTCCGCGCGCATCCGCCGTGTCTTCGGTTTGATTCGCATTCTATATCCCTCATATTATACCATAAATCGGCACGATCGGCAAGAAGCTGTGCCAACTTTCGCTGCTTCTTCGTCTTTTTCCCGATTCCCCCAAAAAGATTCACAAATTTCCCCTTGTTTTTTCAGTGAATCTGCGGTATGCTTTTTGTGGTACAGCTATGGGATCCGGTAAAAAAACGCCGCAAAACCGTCTGTCCCGACAGGCAGCACACGTTTTCTTTGACACCGGCACACGATCTGCCGAAAGGAAAGGCGCGTATTCCCGTCTGCTAAAGGGTTACAGCAGTAAAAAAGACCGATAGCACCAAAAAAAAATCGCGTTTTTTGGGAAAATTTCTTATTTCGCTATTGAAATCCTCCAAAAAATGATGTAGAATATAGTGTAGTATACACAATAAGAAATCCGCTTGCGTTTTTGAAAGGAGCAGCATATGTCCAACCGTCTGTTTCAGGGTATCATTCATCAAATGAGGGATGCCGTTGACCGCGTCATCGGTGTCATCGACGACAATGGCGTTATCATTGCTTGCAGCGAGCTTGTGAAGATCGGTGAAATGAAGCAGGGAGTCCGCGACGAACTCGCTTACACCTCCGATGCCATCACCTCCGGCGGCTACACCTACAAACCGATCGGCACCGGTTCCAAATGGGAGTATATCGTTTTCATCGAGGGAGAGGACAAATTTGCCGAAAAGATGGCGACGGTTCTTGCCGTGTCTCTTTCCAACATCAAAAATCTCTACGATGAAAAGTACGACAAGAGCTCCTTCATCAAGAACATTATCCTCGACAACATCCTGCCGAGCGACATCTATATCAAGTCCAAGGAGCTGCGGTTCAATGCAGAGGAGACACGCGTTGTATTCCTCATCAAGTTCCACTCCAAGTCCGATGTGCTCTCCTTTGACATGGTGCAGAACATCTTCCCGGATAAGAACAAGGATTACGTCATCTCCACCGGCGAGCAGGACATCGTTCTCGTAAAGGAAGTCAAGCCGAACACGGACATCCGCGACATCGAAAAGATGGCAAAATCCATCGCGGACACCTTAAACTCCGAATTCTATACCAAGGTATCCATCGGTATCGGTACCGTAGTAGACAATATCAAAGATCTCGCCCGCTCCTACAAGGAGGCGCAGGTCGCTCTGGAGGTCGGCAAGGTATTCGACACCGAAAAGAACATCATCAGCTACGAAAACCTCGGTATCGGCAGACTGATCTATCAGCTTCCGACCACGCTGTGCGAAATGTTCCTCCAGGAAGTCTTCAAAAACGGCAGTCTGGATGCCCTCGACCGCGAAACGCTCATGACCATCCAGTGCTTCTTCGAAAACAATCTGAACGTCTCCGAGACCTCCCGGAAGCTCTTCGTACACCGGAATACGCTCGTATACCGTCTTGAAAAGATCCGCAAGCTCACCGGTCTCGATCTGCGCGAATTTGACCATGCCATCACCTTCAAGGTCGCGCTCATGGTCAAGCGTTACCTCACCACCAAGCCTGTCAAGTATTGATTCCGTATTCAAAAACGCATATCTCCGCGTCGGGAACTGTCTGCCTCTGTCGGGTTGACAGTTCCTGCACTATTTATATACACCATGTTCGTATCTTTGCAATATTTCATCCGACATTCCGGAGATTATATACCATCATTTGCACATTTTTACGCACATGGTTCGTATATGACATGGATTTATGCGCCATTCGTTCCGCCATAAGCCAAAAGCCACGCAAAGAGACGGTTCCGACTGGCTCTTTGTGCGGTACCCAAACGATATGATTGATTTTGTAAACGTCAAAAAAGCGTATCCGAACGGCACACTCGCCTTAAAGGGGATAAACCTCCACATCGACGACGGCGAGTTTGTGTTCGTGGTCGGGCATTCCGGCGCCGGAAAAACCACGCTGATGAAGCTGCTCCTCCGGGAAGAAAAGGCGACCTCCGGCAAGCTCGTTGTGGGAGACTACAACCTCACCACCATGTCCAGCTTCAAGGTGCCGTATTATCGCCGGGAGCTGGGCGTGGTGTTCCAGGATTTCCGCCTGTTCCCGAAAAAGACCGTCTTTGAAAACGTCGCGTTCGCCATGGAGGTCGTCGGGACTCCCCGCAAGATGATCCGCCGCCGGGTTCCCGCGATCCTCAACACCGGTGAGCAGCAGCGTGTCGCACTTGCCCGCGCCCTCGCCAACAATCCGAAGGTCATCATCGCGGACGAGCCTACCGGCAACATCGACCCGAAAATGTCTCTCGAAATTATGAATCTGCTCGTGAAGATCAACAAACTCGGCAAAACCGTGATCGTTGTGACGCACGAGAAAAACCTCGTCGATTACTACAAGCAGCGTGTGGTCATTCTGAAGGACGGTCTGATCGTCGATGACCGGGTAGGAGGAATGTTCCAATGAAACGCTATAGCTTTTTCTACTTTATCGGTCAGGCGATCCGCGGACTGTGGCGCAATGGTGTCATGACCTTTGCCTCTATCGCGGTCCTCATGAGCTGTCTCGTCGTCATTGGCGGCTTCTCCCTGCTCGTATACAACATCGATGTGAATCTGGAGAGCTTCGGTCTGCTCAATGAGGTCGTTGTCTCTCTCGATTACGAGCTGTCGGAGGAGGAGATCGAATCGATCGGCGAAAAGCTGTCCTCTCTCGACAATGTGGAGTCCGTCACGCGGATCACCAAGGATGAAGCCATCGTGGAGATCGGCGAGGACTACAACACGCCTGTAGATGACATCACCTCTGGCG
>USGH01000253.1 GCA_900554225.1 uncultured Eubacteriales bacterium
AGGACGGGAACACATTTTTATCATCAAAGGTGATGATCGATGCGTTGGCATATTCCGCGAGGGACGACTCGCCAATGATGGCACTGTCGAAATCCCGTGCCGCTGCGCTTGCGCGCCAGAGTGGATAGGAAAACGCAAGAAATACAGGCAGAGGTGCCATGGTGACGATCGACACGATCACGACTCTGGCAATCTCCACGCCACTGCCGCCGCGCACGCCTGTAAACACACCAAAGAGGACAGACAGCGCGACAACGATCCCCATTACGCAGCTGAGGAAAAGATTCGTGGTGCCGTCGGGGGTATTCAGTCTCGTGAAGAAGCCGTCAACGAAATCCGTTTTTTCGATCCGCATGACGTCGCAGATGTTTTCATCCTCCGCAAACGCACCCGTCTCACAGCGGGATTCGTCGTCGGGAACACGGCACACGATGTGCTTCGGTTTCGGCGAGGATACGACCTGGAAGCCGAGGATCTCCCGCCTGGTGTTGTAGATCGCGCCGCCAATGGTCATCCATGCCGCAAACGCCACGATGAAATTGAACATCACCGGTTCGTCGGACTGGACCGTGATCCGTGCGATCATGACGGTGTACAGGATCCCGGCGAAGGTAAGCAGTGCCGTCAGGCTTTCCGGCTTTGGCGTACCGCGGAAAATGCTGCGCAGCCCATCGTAGATCTGCTCCCACGCAAATACACATGCCAAAAGCATGAGCTGCAAACTGACCATAGCGTATACAGTCGGATAGACAGCCGGATCAAACACGCCGCCGAACTGCTTTGCGGTTCCGGTAAAGAGCTTGCCCAAGACCTCCATGTTCTCAAAAATCATCAACAGGATCGTGAACACGCCGCAGAATCCGAATTTGATCCACAAGGTGGTAAGCTTATATTTATATCGCTTCTGGATCTCAGGCGTCTGGGAGCGGTCCATGTATTCGGGATAATCCAGCTTGACCTTGCGCGTACCGTTCTGTTCCGCTTCCAGTCTATCGCCGACCTGTCTTGCCGCTCTCTGCTCCCGTGTTTCCGTCTGCTCCGCTCTATTCTTCTTGCCCTTACCCTTGTTCTTTTTGCCCTTTTCCTCCTCATCCAGCCCAAACGCCACCATCAGATTGATATCCGTTGGGTCGAATGCGTTGTCGGAGGAAGCGGCGGCAGGATCGGTATGAAAATCGGTCGCTGTGTCGGCTTTTTTATCGGCATTCTCCGGTGTATCGTCGTTTTTCTCCTCCGCCAATGTGCGGGAAGCGGCGATGGCGTCGAGATCGATCTTGTCAAAGGAATCCACATTTTCGGCAGACGACGCAGCATCCGCAGAGGACATATCTTTCTCCTGTACCGGATCCGATGCAGTCGTTTCCGTGCCACGTGTCTTCTCTGCAACGGGCATTGTGAGCCGCTCCTCCACCTGCGGCTGCGGAATGTCCATGCTGTCCATGACCGCTTTGCCCAATGCATCCCGACCTGCGGCGTTGTCCTTAGCTTCATCCACACCCGCGACGGATGCGGTATCAAAATTCATGGAAACCGGTGTAGCGGTTGTGTACGCATCCTTGTCGGCATCGCCAAAGAACTCCTCCGGCGGCAGCACATGATCTTCCTCAGCACCATCTCTGCGCTTTTGCCGTCTTCCGAACAGACCGCGCTTTTCCTTCTTTTGCTTTGTTTTCTTCGGTTCTTTTTTCGTTTTCCGCGGCGCGTCGTCCTCGTCGTAGATGCCCTCCTCATCCTCAAGAGCATAGCCATCCTCAGACGGCACGGCGGCTATATCATCCGTAAATTCATATTCCGCTGCGTCCGGATTCTGTTTTGGTGCCATTTGCCCGGACGAATCTGCCTTTGCCGGAGCCGCGGTAAACGCCGCATCCAGATCGAGCAGATCACCCGCATCGTTATTTTCGTTGTCCGCTTCCACCGCATCGGTACTGCGTATTTTTTTCAAGATACCGCCGGAGGTATCCGCGCTTTCCTTGTCATTGCTGTCCGGATCGTCGGTGTCGTAATCCGGCATATATTTCCGCAAAAGGGCGTGAATATCCAGCTCACTGTCCGATTCGGTACCGGAGGTCGCGTCGATGGAGGTATCACGGTCCTTCGGATTTCCGGCACGTGCCGTCTCTCCTCTGTTCTTATCCTTTGCCATATGCTGTTGTCCGATCCCACAAAACGCGGGATTCTTCCTTTCCCTATATGGATCGCTATGGTATGCGTTCTATTCTATCGTTATTTCGGCATTCTCTGCATCCGTGCCGCATGACAGAGCAGAATGGATGCCGCCGTGGAGACGTTCAGGGAGTTCACCTCGCCATACATCGGAATCGACACGAGAAAATCGCACCGTTCGCGAACGAGTCTGGATACACCGTCTCCTTCACTGCCAAGCACGATCGCGCACGGAATGTGGAAATCCGTTTCCCAGAAATCTCCGCCGCCCGCTTCTGCCGCGAATGTCCATACACCCGCTTTTTTCAGCTCCTCGATCGCACCGGCAATGTTCTGCACACGCGCGACCGCCATATGCTCGACGGCTCCCGCAGACGCTTTTGCCACTGCTGTGGTCAGACCACACGCACGTCGTTTCGGAATAATCACACCATGTGCGCCACAGCATTCGGCACAACGGATGATCGCACCAAGATTGTGGGGATCCTCCACGCCGTCGCAGACCACGACAAGCGGCATTTCTCCACGATCGGCGGCGATTTGCAGAATGTCCGCGATGGTGACGTACTCTCTTGCGGCTGCCTGCGCGATGATGCCCTGATGATGCTCCCCGTTTGCCATTGCGTCGAGCTTCTGCACCTCCGCATCGACAACCGGAATCCCGCGCTTTTTGGCTTCGGCGACCAGCATCGTGATAGAGCCTTCTCTGCCGGATACATAGAGCTTGTCCACCGGTCTGCCGGAGCGCAGCAGCTCCCGTACCGCATTTCTGCCGACGATGAGTCCGCTTTCGTTCTCCACCATCTCTTCTGCCGTATCCTGCACCGGAGCGTCCATGTACAAAGAGCCATCGGCTTCCGGATATGCACGTGCCGCGGATTTCTCCTTTGCATTTTGATAGGGCTTACCGCCATAAGCGTTTTTCGGCGTGTGGGTGAAATTCCGTCGGTCGTCGTTTTTTTTATAGCTATTCTTTTTCGGATACGTTCCATGCGGCTTCTTTACCGTCTCCGTATCGTATGTGCCGCGGGACGCTTTACTTAAATCCCGTTCGTATTTCTTTTTTTCCATAGTCTCAGCGTGTTCCCACAGTTCTTCAAAAATTGCATACTGCGTGATATGCGCATAGGTATGCCTATACAGTGTTATTATATCATAAAATCCGCTTTTTGTACAGTCCTAATTTCAAGAAAACCATATTTTTATCCGCATATCCGCGCTTTTTCTCTGTTTTTCACACGCAGATCTCCCCCGCACACGGATTTTTGCGAAAAAAGAGACACTCAAATCTACCGGGCGCACATAGAAAAAGCACGGCACCGAAGTACCGCGCTTCCTATTTTTGCAGAAACAATTACTGCTGGTTCTTCATTGCTGCGAAGCACTCGCTGCAATAAACCGGTCTGTCATTGCTCGGCTGGAAGGGAACCTTAGCTTCCTTACCGCAGTTTGCGCATACGGTGGTAAACATTTCCTTGGTTT
>USGH01000254.1 GCA_900554225.1 uncultured Eubacteriales bacterium
GCGCGCCAGATTCTGGGCTTCATTGATGGTTTCTATGGTTTTCTGTGTGAATTTTTCTGCGTTCATATAGGATTTTCATCCTTTCTTCGTATTTACTTATTGTATAAGCTATGCCTCTTACAGCAGCACCCGTCGTCCCGCAAGATCCGCGGCGTACATATCCGTGAGTGTCGCGGCATCTGCACCGCCGATACATGCCTTGAGCATTTTATCGATGAGACTGACGTAATCGGTGATGGCCTTGGAAATCTCCTCCGCATCCAGCGGCGCATTGTCCGTACTGTTTTGCTTCACCGGATAGGACAGTGTGCGTGTGAAGCGGGCGTTGTCCATGGTGTATGCCACATCCATCGGCAATAAGCGATCCTCAATGCGGCTCAGGCAGCGGAAAAAACGTCCCAGCAGCTCAAGGAGCCCTTGCGATTGGGTGCGGAAATTGACCATCAGTGTGCCGATCGGCTCACCGGGGTAAAATCCATGCTCCAGCTCGACCTCGTAGCGCAGTGTCGGGTGATATTTGTACGCCAGACTGGAGCGCACGGTCACGCGCTGTGTATTGGGTGTAAAGAGCGGCACCAGCTCCCGGGAAGTGGAGAATAGCTGCTCCATGGTGGTGAAAATATCATTGATCTGCTGCTCCGGCGTCTTGACCTCGACCCGCTCGGCTAAGATGAGATTGACCAGGTTCGCCCAGTTCGTTCCCAACCGATGTGCCAGCGCGTCGATCTCTCGCATGACATCCTCGGACAGCATCAGACTGTATAAGGTTTTCTTCGACATATCTTGTCCCTTCTACTCTGTTCGGAGAAGCGCATCTCGCAAACCTCTCTTTCTTTTCTGCATATAGTATACCACAAATTCTATAACTCGTCAAGATGTTTATATAAAAATAATCGCGAAAGTTTGAAGAATGCCAGGTGACAGATGTGTGAAAAAAGCATAGAAAAAGCGGGAAGAACGATAGAAACCATTCTTCCCGCAGGAAAATCTACAATAAGTTATATTCATACGAGCAGCATCCGGTCGTTGTCCAGAGCTTTTCCGGCGGCGTCGTGGAATTTGTCCAGCAGATCCGCCACAGTGAGGTGACTGCGCTCCTCGCCGGTGGTGTCGTACACGATCCTGCCGCGGTCCATCATGATCGTCCGGTTGCCCAGTTCCAGTGCGGAGGACATATTGTGGGTGATCATCATGCAGGTCAGACTGTTTTTCGCAACGATGGATTTTGTGAGCGCAAGAACCTTTTCCGCCGTACCCGGATCCAGAGCAGCCGTGTGTTCATCGAGCAGGAGTACCTTGGGCGGCTGGAAGGTCGCCATCATTAAGGTGAGTGCCTGCCGCTGTCCACCGGACAATAACCCGACCGGCTGGTTCATTCTGTCTTCCAGACCCATGCCGAGCAGCGCGATCCGTTCCCGGAAATCGTCCCGATCCCGTTTGGTGAGAATGTGGAGCCACGATCCGCGCCCTGCCGCCAACGCGAGATTTTCACAGATGGTCATACCGGGTGCCGATCCACGCATCGGATCCTGAAAGAGTCTGCCGATCTCACGGGCGCGTTTGTGCTCCGGCATGAGGGTGACGTCCCGTCCATCGAGCAGGATCCGTCCCTCGTCCGTGATAAAGCCCCCGGCAATCGCGCCGAACAGGGTGGATTTCCCGGCGCCGTTCGCCCCTATGATCGTGATGAAGTCTCCCTTTTTCACGTGAAGCGATACGCCGTCGAGGGCGGTTTTCGCGTCCGGCGTACCGGGATGGAATGTTTTGCGGATGTTCTGTAAGCGCAGCATGGCTTAGTCCTCCTTTTCTGCGCGGCTGTGGGCAAATCGCATGGCAAGCCGACGGCGCAGAAGCGGATATTGGGTGCGCAGATACGGCAGGGAAATCGCGGCGATGATCACAAGAGCGGACACAAATTTGAGCATGAATGCAGTCATATCATTCCGGAGCGCGACCGGGTATACCAGTCGGAACACAAACGCGCCGAGGACCATACCGACGATCCGGAGCGCCATTCTGCGTCTACCGAGAAATACGTGTCCAATGAGGAGGGAAGCCAGCGCGATCGTGACCATACCGGAGCCGATGTCGATATTCACGGATTTCTGGTACTGCGCGAGGAGACAGCCGGATAGCCCTGTAAAGCCGTTCGCGACGCACAGTCCAAGGATCGTCGTGATCACCGGATTGATGGAGGAGGAGCGCACCATGTCTGGATTGTCGCCGGTCGCGCGGATCGCCATGCCGGCACGGGTACGCAGAAGAAGCCACAGGAAGGCAGCGACCAGAATCACCACCGCCAACGCGGAAAGGAGCTTATAGATCCCGGCGATCGGCGTGTCTTTGAGAAGCGATTTCGTGAGAGAAAATACGGTGTCCGCTTTGTTGAGGTTGAGGATGGAGGAGCCGCCCATGATGCCGATGTTCACAGAGTAGAGCGCGGTGTTCACGATGATCCCGGCAAGCAGACTGTTGATCCCCATTTTTGTCTGCAAAAACGCAGTGACAAATCCGGAGAGCATCCCGGCACCGATCGCGCAGGGCAGGGCAAGGAGCGGATGACCGGCAAGCGTAACGGCGGCACCTGTGACGGCACCGAGCGTGAAGCAGCCATCCGTGGACAGATCACACACATTCAGCATGGAATAGCTGAGAAAGAGCGCAAGTACGGTCAGGGAAGAAATCAGTCCAAGCTCCAATGCGGTCTGGAAAAGGGACAGAATCGAGGAAAGCGACATGATGGACGTACTCCTTATCGATCGAATGGATTATTGCAGGTCGTCAAAGCTTTCAGCGGTCACAATGGTCTGTACCTTGGTGCAGTACGGTGCGAACGCGGCGGCAATTTCGTCGTAGCTGTAGCCGAGCTTTTCGCAGATCTCCGTGTTGACGGTAGCGGTGCCGTTGTCAAAGGTTTGGACTGCGAGAGTGGCGGGATCCTTGCCGTCGAGTAAGATCTCTGCGACCATATCCGCCGTCTGGACACCGAGGTTTGCGTAATCGACGCCATATCCAAGGAATGCGCCGTTCAGGGCAAAGGAGTCCGCGCCGGTGTAATGCGGGATCCCTGCATCGGCAAACGTTTCGTAAATGGTCAACTCCGCCTTCATGATCGTGTTGTCGGTCGGTGTGAATACAGCATCTACCCCTTCGGATACCAGTGCATCCGCTGCAAGGGCGACCTCATCGACCGTGGTACCCGTTTTCTCCACATACGCAATGTGGTTCTCATCGAGATATGCCTTGGCGTGTGCGATGGCGGTCGTTGCGGAATCCTGACCGATATCATAGAGCAGTCCGATCTTGTCGGCATCCGGATCGGCGGCGAAGATCAGATTCATGATGGACGCGGTATCGAGATAGTCCGAGGTGCCTGTGAGATTTTCTCCGGGTGCATCCAGGCTGGCAACCAGTCCTGCGGCTACCGGATCGGATACGGCGGCGAATACCACGGGAATGTCTGTGTCCTCCGTAGCCGCCTGCATTGCCATTGCGACCGGAGTTGCCACACCGACCATCAGATCCACATCATCCGCCACAAAATTCGCGATGATCTGGGAGAGAAGGTTCGCATCCGCGTTGCAGTTGTCGTAGGAAATATCGAACGTGACGTTTTTGTCCGTGCCGA
>USGH01000255.1 GCA_900554225.1 uncultured Eubacteriales bacterium
TCACGACGCAAACAATCAATATGCCCGTGATTTCAGTGATGCTAAATTTCAACCTCATGCCTCCTCCCTTAGTTGATCCATTTCACAACGGTGTCCCCATAGTATCCCTTTACCCATATGTACCAGGCATAACAGATCGCGTTCGATTTGCTGTATTTTGCAAAGTCGCCGTTCATCGCGCACCGCAGCCGCCCGGAACTGACATAAATGTTTTTGGGTGGGTACCTCTCAAACAGCTCCCGCCGGGACTTGCCCTCCAGAAACTGTATTTTGAGAAACATCGCGACCTTGCAGCCATCGTCTGAGATGTCGAGCGCGTGTTCCACAAACTCTTTCGCAAGGGAATACGGCGGGTTCGTAACAATGTCCATGCCCGGAATGGGGGGGTAACGGTTGCCAGAAAATCAAGTTTTTCTCCGCATCCCCGGTCGATGAGATCCGAAGCGTATACCATGTATCCCGCCTTTTCAAACTCTCTTACAAGATGACCCTCCCCGCAGGCGCATTCCCATATGAACGGCGCAAAAGTTTCCACACCGAGTAAGAGCGCGGCGGCTTTCGGCTCCGTAGCATAGTAGTCGTGCGTCTCCCGTTCGTTTTGCGCATAATTCCGCGCACCGAGAATCGCATGTGCGGAGCGGCTGTTTCCGGTCCAGTCTTTCATCCCGCGTCCACCTCGCAACCCGGACAAACCTGCCGTCCCTCCGGGATCACCTCGCCACACGCTACACACGTATCCGCGTTTCCGGCTCCCGCGTCCCGTACAGTGATCTCCCCGCCACAGGCCGCGTATCCGGCAATGTCGATAAACGTGTCCGCTTTCTGCTCCGCCGCCGTGATGGCGCGCGCTACCTTAAACTCCACAAGCATTAAAGCCACATCCGCCGCCGTGACCGACACAGGGAACCCTTTCGCCCGCAGGTGGCTTTCCCACATTTCGGCGATCAGGCGGAAGTTGTCCTCCGGCTCTCCGTATTGCCGGTTGCGATCCGTACAGACGCATACCCGCGCCGCCTCCAGAATTTCCTCTCGTTTCATAAGATCCCTCCCACATAAATAGACGCCAACAGAATGGCTGCGGTCACGCTCCCCACGCTGAGAAACATCCCCGACCGGGAATCCCTGCAACCGATCCCGGAGAGATAGAAGAGCAGCATAATGAGAAACAGCGTGACCTGAAAGATAATGAGCGTGATCCGCGTCATACAGCACCTCTCCGTTCACGGTCGCGTATCATCCAACCCGGAAGTTTCCGGCTCGTGCTGTAACTGAAGCTGACAGAGGTTTCCAACGCGAACTCCCTGCCGCATTCCGGACAGTCAATGACATGCGTGCCGTCTTCATACGCTTCGGGTGTATCCGCGTCGCACGCAAGAATCACACCGCACCAGGGACAATAGATTTCATCCTCGCAGCTCGTATCGCGACCTTCCTGGATGTCTTGCAGCACATCCTTCATGTGCTGTTTTTTCTTGCAGACATAGCACTCGTCTTCCCAAGAGAGCATTTCAGCAACTTTGCCGCAGATTTTACACGGTTTTTTCATAATTCGTCTCCATATTCATTTTTTCCGTCTTCGCGCCGCAGCTCGGGCGAAAGTCTTTTTTGTACGTTTCACAGCTGTAGTAGGCTGAACATATCTATCTCTGTGACCACGCTTGTCCCCTTCTGCCTGCCGCAGTATCCAGATCATATCTGAAACCGACACATACTCATAATCGTTTCCGTCGCAGCACCATGAAGCCCATTGCGACATCCCGCTCAAATCCTCGTATCTCGACATATCGTCACTTTCCTCCAAAATGGTATTTTGTTACAGCTATCGGAAACTCTTCAATTTCAGATGCCCACAAGCATGCGCCGGCACCGTTTAGCTGCTCCCAAATCAACGGGAATCCGCCGATCCCGTCAAACAGACTTGCCATCGTCCAGTCACCACCGCAACAAAGGGACAGCTTTTGCAGGACATACCGCCACGGCGGCAGCGCGATACTGTTGCCAAGCGCCTTGTACCGCGCCGCGTCCGTGCTTTCCTTGTGCGTTTTTCCGCGCGAATCCGTCCACGCGCCAATGTCCGTCCAAAAGTCAGGATACCCTTGCAGCCGTTCACACTCCAGCGGCGTTAGCCGTCGTATGCAGTGCTTCTGCCGTACCACATTCTGCATGTTGCAGCTGTACCTGCCGTTCGATTTCGCTTGAAGCGTCCCGTTCACCTCTGTGTTTTCCGTCCCGTGGCGACAGTCTACTGCGGCGCACAATACCGCCTGTTGGTCATGCACACACGTGAGTGCCCCTGCCTTGTCGGACAGACGAAGCTGGTTCGCCTGCCCGTTCCCGATGCAGACCGCATGCCGGTCAATGGTGTTGAGAGTGTAACTCACATCCTCCGTCCATCCCTTGCCGTTGCACCCTGCCGTGTCCGCGCGGTCAATGCAGTTCCCTTGGATGCATACAACATTCTGCCCTCTGTCCACACAGGCGGAACTGTCATATCTCCCCGTCAGCGTTCGCGCGACTGCGGGATAAACGCCGTCCGCGTCGTCGAGCACCATCGGCAGCGCGCCATGCGAACAGGCGCGGAGCGTTTCGCTCACGCCTCCGGTGCTTCCGCCACGATTTGTAATGCCAACGCAGTCCGCAGCGTCTCCGGCAGCGTTTTCCCGCGCCGTTCCGCTCTCCGCAGGATCCCTCGGCACGCTTTCGCGCTCAAAGAGTATTTCCGGTGCGGTGTGTCCTCCAAAATCTGCGACAAGTGCGATTCGACGGCGGCGTTGGGGCACTCCCCAAAACTGCGTGTCGAGTACACGCCAGGCAAGGGAGAATCCGTCTCCCAGGATGCAGCCGGACGCGCGCCATTTCCCATTCGCAGGTCGAGGAATAAGGGCATTTTCGTCTGCGATCCGGACAGTTTCTTCGAGGACCGCGCGGAAGTCTTCGCCGCCGTTTGATGAGAATGCACCCGGCACGTTTTCCCAGACCATGAATCGAGGTCTGATGTCAGTCCCTTTTCTACCTCTGTCTTCATCAGTTTTCCTCATTTCTTTTATAATGCGTATCTGCTCCATAAACAGCCCCGAACGCGCTCCGGCAAGCCCCGCTCTTTTCCCGGCTATGCTAAGGTCTTGACATGGACTGCCGCCAATTATTACATTGACCACGGGAGCGTCCTTGCCGGAGATTTTTGTAATGTCGCCTAAGTGCTCCATACGCACTCCCTCCATAGCTTCGCCAGCCGTCGGCGGTTCTTCTTCCGTACCCGCCATTTTCGCGCGCGATACGTAAGACGCTGTACATGGTAGAAGTACAACCGTTTCACCCTGTACACGTCATGCCTCAGTTTTCGACCACACCGCCCGTCAGCGTCAGCAGGTTCGCAATCACACACGCCGCTTCCGCGATCAGCGGTCGGATGTCTTCATCCGGATCCGGCATCGGTCCGTGCGCCAGTCCATTCAACATGTCTACAAACGTCCATGGATAGCTGCGCACAGCCGCACAGACCAGCGTGTCATAGTACTTCTTCGGCGGCTCTTTCCGTGTCTCCAGCTCTGCCTGCCGCAGTGCTTGTTGTACATCACGGATACGAA
>USGH01000256.1 GCA_900554225.1 uncultured Eubacteriales bacterium
GCCTTTTTTAAAACCGACTGCGATTCCGGTTTCGTCATCGGTAGCGGTGAAGCCGGTGTCGTTGTTGACAAACGGCAGATAGGTCAGCGTATCGTCCTTGCCGCAGACCTCCAGCGCGGTGGGCTCTTCGGCGACGTAGCCGTCGATGGCGCCGGACTGGAGTGCATTCAGAAGATCTGTGAAATCGGGGTAGTCCTTCTTTATCACACCGTCGATCTGGTCAACGGCTTCGAGGTGGAAGGTGCCGGTCTGCGCGCCAATGACGGCTCCGCTCAGATCCGCCAGAGATTTCGCGGTCGATAGATCCTTCTTTTCTCTGCCTCCGCAAGCAGTGAACAGCGAGCATGCCAGTACAGCGGAAAGGATAAGTGCGAGCGTCTTGGTCTTCATATCGAAGTACCTCCCATAAAAATATTTCCGATGGAACAGAAAAGCGACCGGAGTGGAATGCTCCGACCGCTTCTGTATCCGTAGCTGTAATGGGGGGGATACAACGTATGTATGGATCGGATATAGCACTCCGCAAATGCGACAGTCGTATGGATATTGTCCCTACGCCCAACGATTCTTCCCTCAAACGAAAAACCATTTCGGCGGTTCGCCCTTTCACACACTCCGCGTCGATCTTTGAGGATCCCGGAGCGGCTACTCTTATAAACCGCGCCTCTATATCTTTTCTGTATTCGGTTTTCAGAACGGATCTGATGTATTCATCCGTTTGCATAATTATAACACAGCACCATGGAAATTGCAAGCCCTTTTTCAAAAGAATGTTTCACAAGATTCGCGAATCTCACCCCCATATTTATTGTGCAAGACGATAGAGAAGCGGTCCGTCCGCCCTTTGCAGGGGAACAGACCGCTTTTTCTGTATTGCATGGCACCGGATGGAGATCAATGGACTTCGCCGGAGAATACCGGGTGGCAGACGAGCTTGCCGTCCTGTGCATCGAGAACAAGCGTTGTCCCGGTGTCGAGAATGCCCGCCAGGATCTCCTTTGCGATGAGCGTTTCGGCGGCACTTTGCAGATACCGTTTCAACGGACGCGCACCATAGACCGGATCGTAGCCGTTGTCGATGATGACCTGCTTTGCCGCATCCGTGACCTCAAGACCAAGTCCGCCGCCTGCCGTTCTGTCTGCCATACGTGCGCGCAGCCCTTCGATGAGGTTGTCAACGATGCCGGTCAGATTTTCCTTTGTCAGCGGCTTGAAGAGGATGATTTCATCGAGACGGTTCAGAAATTCCGGACGGAAGGACGCGCGCAGATCCGCCATGACCTTTGCACGTGCATCCTCGCTGATCTCGCCGTCCTCCGTGATTCCATCGAGCAGATACTGACTGCCGAGGTTGGAGGTCAGGATGATGATCGTATTTTTGAAATCGACCGTTCTGCCCTGACTGTCCGTGATCCTGCCGTCGTCGAGAATTTGCAGCAGAATGTTGAACACATCCGGGTGTGCCTTTTCCACTTCGTCAAAGAGAACCACGCTGTACGGATGACGACGGACCGCTTCGGTGAGCTGACCGCCTTCATCGTAGCCCACATATCCCGGAGGCGCACCGATCAGACGAGATACGCTGTATTTCTCCATGTACTCCGTCATATCGATACGAACCATGTTGTGTTCGTCGTCAAAGAGTGTCGCGGCAAGTGTTTTGGCAAGCTCCGTTTTGCCGACGCCGGTAGGACCCATGAAGAGGAAACTGCCGATGGGGCGATTCGGGTCGGAGATCCCGGCGCGCGAACGCTGGATTGCCTCGCTGACCAGACGGACCGCTTCGTCCTGACCGATCACGCGTTTGTGGAGTACATCCTCCAGATGGAGCAGCTTTTCACGTTCGCCCTCCACGAGCTTGGATACCGGAATGCCCGTCCAGCGTGCCACGACCTCGGCGATCTCTTCCTCCGTCACCGTGGAGCGCACCAGCATCTTCTGATTCTGCGTTTCCGTTGTCCGCTCGGCCTCTTCCAGCTCCTTTTGCAGCGCGGGCAGCTCGGAATACTGGAGGCGCGCCGCCTTTTCGTATTCACCGGACAGCTGCGCCCGTTCAATATCACCGGACATCCGCTCCAGACGTGCCTTCAGCTCTTTTACCTTTTCCGTGGACTGCTTTTCGGATTCCCACGTTGCTTTCATCTCATTGAACTTGTCCTTTTTGTCGGCAAGCTCTGCGCTCAATTTGGCAAGACGATCCTTCGACAAACGGTCGTCCTCCTTCTTCAGCGACATTTCCTCGATTTCCAGCTGCATAATATCCCGGCGCAGATCGTCCAGCTCGCTCGGCATGGAGTCGATCTCCGTCCGGATCATTGCGCACGCTTCATCCACAAGGTCGATCGCCTTATCGGGCAGGAAACGGTCGGTGATGTATCTGTGAGACAGCGTTGCCGCCGCCACCAGTGCATTGTCGTGGATCCGTACACCGTGGAAGATCTCGTACCGTTCCTTCAAACCGCGGAGAATGGAGATCGTGTCCTCGACGGTCGGCTCATCCACCATCACAGGCTGAAAACGCCGTTCCAGAGCCGCATCCTTTTCGATGTACTTGCGGTATTCATCGAGCGTCGTCGCACCGATACAATGGAGCTCACCGCGCGCCAGCATCGGCTTCAGAAGATTGCCTGCGTCCATGCTGCCCTCGGTCTTGCCCGCGCCGACGATGGTGTGCAGCTCATCGATGAAGAGGATGATCTTGCCCTCCGCCTTCTTGACTTCGTTCAACACCGCTTTCAGCCGTTCCTCAAATTCGCCGCGGTATTTCGCACCGGCAACGAGCGCGCCCATATCGAGGGAGAAGATCGTCTTGTCCTTCAGACCGTCCGGAACATCGCCGCGCACGATCCGCTGTGCCAGACCTTCCGCGATTGCCGTTTTGCCGACACCGGGTTCGCCGATGAGCACCGGGTTGTTCTTCGATTTACGCGACAGGATCCGAATCACGCTGCGGATCTCGGAGTCACGACCGATCACCGGATCCAGCTTCTGCTCTCTGGCGCGTTCTACAAGATCGCTGCCGTATTTCTGGAGCACATCGTAGGTGTCCTCGGGATTGTCGCTCGTGACCGGAGAGGTCTTTACCTTGGCAAGCTCATCCGTAAACGCCTTTTTGGTTACGCCATACCTTGCACAGATCTCCTGTACGGTACGACCGCCCTCTGCAAGGAGTCCAAGCATAATGTGTTCGACGGAGATGTACTTATCCTTCATACCGTCCGCTGCTTTTTCCGCAAACCGCAGTACCGCGGATACTTCGCTCGACGGATACAGCTCGCCGTTGCCGCCGCTGACCTTGGGAAGGCGTTCGATGGCGGCATTGACCTCGCCGAGCATTGCCCCCACAATATCGGTGTTGCCGGATTTCTGTCCGATACGGTAGATGAGGGTGCCGACCAGACCGCCTTCCATGGAGAGCAGTGCAGAGAGCAGATGCTCCGCCGTCAGGGTCTGACGCTGCGCGAAGCCGCCTCCGTGATCGCCGCGCCGTTCTGGAGCACTATCCGCACCAAATCGCCCGACGAAGCCGCGCAGCTGGCCTACCTGCGCAAGCTGTACCCCAGC
>USGH01000257.1 GCA_900554225.1 uncultured Eubacteriales bacterium
CTTTCCGCGACGCCGGGATCCCGTATGCCCGCACGCACGACGCGTCCTTTTATTCGACCTACGGCGGGGAGCATACCGTGGACGTACACGCGATCTTCCCCGATTTCTCGAAGGATCCCTGTGATCCCGCGTCCTATGATTTCACGCTGACGGATGAATATCTCCGTGTGATCGATTTCGCCGGGGTAAAGACCTTCTACCGTCTCGGCTCCAAAATCGAGCACTGGCCGAAAAAGTACGGAACCCTGCCGCCTGCGGATTTCCTGATATGGGCGGTGATCTGGGAGCTCATCATGCGCCACTATCTTGTGGGCTGGGGAGTCGGCTATCGGTACGACATGGAATACTGGGAGATCTGGAACGAGCCGGACGGTGCTGCCGACGACGCGGACATTGTCGATAAAAAGACCTGGGGCGGTACACAGGCGCAGTTTTTCGCATTCTACGATACGGCGGCGCGCCATCTGAAGACCTGCTTCCCCCAGTGCAAGATCGGCGGTCCGGCGGTATGCTATCCGCTCACCCCGTGGGTCAATGCGTTCCTCAAGCATCTGCAGAAATCCGGCGCACCGTTTGACTTTTTCTCGTGGCACTGCTACTGCCGGGATCCGCATGAGATCGAACGGCTGGATCGCGAGACGCGCAAGCTTCTGGACGAATGCGGCTTCACGAAGACGGAGAGCATTCTCAACGAATGGAATTACGTGCGCGGCTGGAACAATGACGACTGGATCCATTCTCTGAAGGCGGAAAAATCCCTCCAGGGTTCTTCCTTCATCGCAGGCACCATGGCTCTGTCGCAGTATCAGCCGCTCGATCTCCTTATGTACTACGATGCGCGTCCGTGCGGCATGAACGGTATGTTCGCGACCGACTTTGTGTGCGATAAGCTCAAGGGCTACTATCCGTTCTGGATGTTCGGCAAGCTCTACAGGCTCGGGGAGGCGGTTCCGGTGGAGAGTGACGATCCCGAGATCATGCTCTGCGGCGCGAAAAGCACAGACTGTGCGGCGGCGATGGTCACGTACTATCGGGACACAGATACCGCGCCGGAAAAGGAGGTCAGGCTCACGTTTGCCGGTTTGTCCGCAGGCGCGCATAAGGTCGCGTTCTACCTCCTTGATGCGGAGCACGATGCGGTGCTGACCAGAGAGGAAATCGTCACCGGACAGACCGTGTCCTTCTATCTGAAAATGCGCCTGTTTACAACGATCTTTGTGGACATAGCCCCGTATACGGAAGAATAACGCAGGATGACTCTGCTTTCAGGTAAATGATGCAGAGCAGCCTTAGAAAAAATAGGAAGTCTTTATGGAACAGATTTACACAATACCCGTCAATGAGGCGTTTGAAGCGGTGACCGGTGGGGACAACTGCACCTGTCCGTTCTGCCTTATGTACAACCGACTGGAGGACAATGAGCTGGATCTTATCCTCGGCGCATCCATGATGGAACCCGATGTCCGGCTCAAAACGAACGAGCTTGGCTTCTGCCCGGAGCATCTGTCCCTCATGTTTGACCGGAGCAAACGGCTGCCCCTCGCCCTCATGCTCGAAAGCCATCTCGACAGCATCGCCGCGGAGCTGAAACCGTCCGGTATCGCAGGGATGTTCCCGGCTAAGGCGGGGGAAGCGGCGGCAAAACGGCTCGACAAGCTCTCCCATGACTGCTATATTTGCAGCCGGATCGAGTACAACTTCACCCGCATGGTCGAAACTGCGGCACTCCTGTGGCAGTCCGATTCCGCTTTCCACGACAAAGTGAAAAAAGCACCGTTCTTCTGCCTCCCCCATTACGGTATGTTTTTGCAGGCGGCAAAGGAACGGCTGTCCAAAAAGGATTTTGTAGAATTTTATGCCGATATTTCCGCTGTGGAGAACGCGTATTTTGAGAAGCTCCGCGCCGATGTCAGCTGGTTCTGCAAGAAATTCGATTACCGCTACGAAAACGAACCGTGGGGAGACGCCAAGGATGCCCCGGAACGCGCGAAAAGCTTCCTGAACGGTCAGCTCCACGTACATGAGGACACCAAAAAGCCCAGCGATGGATTGACCTGACAAGCATCCCCCAAAAAAAGAATCGCCGCACAGAGCTGCCGAGTCCGGTAAATCTGTGCGGCGATTTGCGCATTTTGGACAAGTGGAGTTGGAAATGAGGATAGCACGGCAAAAAAAGCGAATGCAGTATTCTGCTACGAAAAGCGCGGTACACGATCAATTCAAAACAAATCCGACTATCCCATTATTATAAAAGTTTTTGGAGGTGGTCGGATGCTTTTCTGCGAAAAGACCTTTTCTCAAAAAGGTTCTGACAATCGTTCCCCCCCGTCCCCCTCACTCCGCAGTATAAGCGGCGACCAGCTTGTCGAGGGATTTCTGGAAGCTGTTGGCGCGTTTTTCGTACTGGGAGGCGAGGTTGGTCTGGCGCGCGTTTGCCATGGAGTAGAGCAGGGAGGACATATTCAGCCCTGCGAGATAGCCGATGTCGTAGCGGACGGTCGAAATGATCACATCGAGGGAGCGGGCGGATTCCTCGTCGCGCGTCACCTTGCCGATGAGGGTCGTGTTGTAGTACGCCGGGGTCAGCAGATTCTTCGATTCCGCGCCGAGGGTGTCGAGAATATAGCCGGTCTCCGTGTACGCCGTGTTCGTCACCGGAATCGTGTAGACGGCGGCTACGTTCGGGTTGATGCAGTGGTGATAACCGTCCTGCTCACTGTCGTACAGCGGCATCGGCATGATCCCGAACGGCGACTCCATCTCGCGCATGGTCGCCACCGCGTGCAGCTCGCCGTAGTAGAACAGCGACTGATCCTGCTTGTACATCGCGAACGCCGTTTCCTCCGACTTGTTTGCCGCAGACCAGCTGTAGGTCAGGTTTTCATCGTACATCAGCGTGGCGAGCTTTTCCATCACCGATACCGACTTTTCGGACAGCATCGTCAGCTCCGGAATGTCCGCGTCGTTCTTCGTGGCGAAGCGCACATCGCAGCCGATCATCGCCAGTCCCATCATGTCGCAGAAGCAGATGAGCCCGTAGCGGTCGTTTTCGTCCATGACGCCGTCGCCGTTTAAGTCCTCGGAGACCTGCGCGCCCATCTCCACCATTTTATCGATCGTCCACGCGCCCTCGTCCATCAGCGTGTACGGATCCTCAAGGTCATAGTCCGCGTGGATGGACTTGTTGAACATGATGACGCCGATCGATTTCTTGTACATCGTGCCGATGTCGCCGGTGATCGCGTAGTTCTTGTGGTTGATCGACAAATCCGCCAGCGCGTTCTGGTCCCACCACGGCGAATCCAGACGCAGCGTACCCTGTGCCGCGAAATCGTTCAGCTCCGCGAGGTAGCCGCTCTGTCCCAGAGAGAACGTTCCCTGGATGATCCCGTTGAAGAGCTGGTACGCGTCGTCGTTCGCCTTGACGGAGTTGGTCAGTGCGGACGTGTTGCCGCGCGCGGATACGTGCTCCACGTCGATCTCCACGTTCAAC
>USGH01000258.1 GCA_900554225.1 uncultured Eubacteriales bacterium
GCACCACACCTTCCTTCAGTCTGCCCGCACAGTTCCATTACGCATGGCGCACCCATCGCCCGGTATTTGCAGCGCGTGATTTCTACGATCAGCCGCTGCTTGCCTGCTACGGGATAGAGATCGCCGCGAAATAAAGAAGCCGCATCACACCCGTATAGAAGCCGTCGCAGGTCTTTCATACGGGTGTGACGCAGCCATCTCAAGAGAAAGGATACGCACATCATGGAAGCATACCCTTCTGTTCTTCTGGAAAACCGCCATTTCCGGCTCACCGTGGGCGGAGACGCGATCGTTGAAAGCCTGATCTGCAAGGATACCGGCGAAGAGCTTGCAGCAAGCGGTCAGAATATCGCGCTCTGCTCCGTCACGCAGAACCGTCCGTTCCACAATGAAGTCAAATTGGCGCATCCCAACAAACGGACGACCGATCAGGCAAACCGGATCCGCTTAGAGGAGGATCGGCTCATTGTCGGCTTTGAGATCATTCCCTACGAGGCGGTTGTTCGTTTTGTCATCACAGATGCCTATATTGCGTTTACATTAGACGATTTTCTTGTGCCTTACGAGAAATACGGTGGATTGAACATGACGCTGCCGCCTGTGGAAGAATTCCGTATTTTGCAGCTGCCGATTCAGAATCGCACGCATTTCGGCGAATGGCTGAACGTGAGCTGGGACGCATCCTGTGCCGTCAACGTACTTGCGACCTCGCCCTATGCCGCCATCGATTCCGAGCGTCGCGTCGATTCCCGGATCCTGTATGCGGATGCTCTGCGAGAGGTCAGATTGCGCGGGACCGGGGCAGCATTGATCGTTTCTCCGACGGACATCTATCTCGACTGCGTGGATCTACTGGAAAAGGATTTCGGTCTGCCGCGCGGTGTGGAAAGCCGGAGGAGTCCATTCATCAACGCGTCGATCTACTGGGCGTCCAACGTCACACCGGAAAACGTGGACGAACATATCGCATACGCGAAAAAGGGCGGATTCCGGCTGATGCTCTTCTACTACACCTGCTTTTTCAAAGAACGGGGCGGCTACGGACTCTGCGGCGATTACGACTACCGGGATGAATAACCAAATGGGGCAGCGGATGTGGAAAAGCTTCTCCGTCATATCCGCGACAACGGCATCACGCCGGGTCTCCATTTTTTGCAGACACACATCGGCATGGAAAGCCGGTATGTCACACCGGAAGCGGACTACAGGCTCCATCTGAAAACACATTTCACGCTGACAAAGCCGCTTGGTACGGAGGACACTGACGAAGTTTTTGTCATGGAAAATCCGGAAGGTGCGGAAATGGCGGATCGGGCGCGGATCCTGAAATTCGGCACGGAGCTGATCTCCTACACAGGATACACAACAGAATTTCCGTACCGATTCACGGGATGCAGACGCGGGAATCACGGCACGACGGTCAAAGCCCACCCGACAGGCGAGATCGGCGGTGTGCTTGACGTCAGCGAATTTGGTGCAACGAGTGCATACCTCGATCAGCATTCCGACTTACAGGATGAGGTAGCCGCCAAGATTGCGCGTGCGTTTGACACAGGCTTCCGGTTCGTGTATTTCGATGGTTCTGAGGGTACCAACGCGCCATTTGGTTTCCATGTGCCCAATGCACAGTATCGGGTGTACAAAAGGCTTGCCGATCCGCCGCTCTTCTGTGAAGGTGCCGCAAAAGCCCATTTCAGCTGGCATTTTCTCTCCGGTGGCAATGCCTTTGACGTATTCGCACCGGAAATCTTCAAGGAAAAAATCGCGGAATTTCCGGCAGAGGAAGCACCACGGATGCGCGAGGACTTCACCCGCCTCAATTTTGGTTGGTGGGCCTTCTGGGACAAGCGAACGCAGGCAGACATGTATGAATACGGAACCAGCCGTGCCGCTGCATGGGATTGCCCGGTGACGATACAGACAAATATTCCGGCATTCCGTTCTCATCCGCGTACCGGGGATATTCTGGAAGTCATGCGCCGCTGGGAGGATGTCCGCGCAAAGGGCTGGCTGACCGACGAGCACAAGGAAATGCTGCGTGATCTTGCCACGGAACACACACTTCTTGTGAATGAAGAAGGGAAATACGAGCTTGTACCGTATCACCAGATAGAAACCGGCTGCCGTCTACGGGCGTTTGTATTCTCGCGCCACGGAGAGAGCTGGGCGGTCTACTGGCATACAGAGGGATCCGGCAGTCTTATACTTCCCTGCACGGATGCGCTGTTTGAGGTGCGGGACGAGCTGTATCAGTCTCCTGTCGCGCCGATGGTGGAGAAAGAGCATTTTGTCCTGCCGTTGTCCAATCGCCGCTACATCCGCACGAATCTTCCCATGGAAACGTTGATCACCATACTGCAAAAAGGCGAAATCCGCGAATAAGCCCACATATCTATAGGAAAAGCCGGATCTGTCCCAGACAAACGGGAGCGGATCCGACTTTTTCTATGCAATTTTCAGAGAAATCTCAGCCGAGAAGTGTGATCGGAATATAGCCGGCGTGCGGACGACCCATGGCGGTGACTTCCAGCACAGGACGGTTCATCGCCTCCACGGTATCTCCGGCAACAATGGTAAAGTGCATCGTCGCTTCTCCCTGGCTGTGCGGTGTTTCGTGGCTCAGATAGAGAGCATTGCGGCCCTCCTTGACGGTGAATCCTTCCGGCAACAGCCAGCGGAAATGCATATGCTGCGGCTGACGGAATCTGTTGCGGAAATGAATGGTCACGCCCACCTCGCCGTTCGGTGCGATCTCGGGCTCTCCGTCATAGATGACCTCTGCGCTTGCCCAATAGAAGCTGACGGTGTACGCCTTACCCTTCTTTTCGCAGAGCTGTTTTGCGAGATTGCCGCCGTAGAAGCCCTTGATGTCGCTTTCGTCCACATGGGTCGGATCGTCGGAAATCTTCACGTTGTTCACATGATTGGCATGGAGCATCGCTGCCTGCTGCGCCATCACACGGTCGGTCAGTTCGGTGCAGGTTGCGGGAATCTTGTATACCGACGGTCTGTTGATCGCCACCGTGGTGATGGAATCGCCGATGTAGGATGCCCAGTCCTCCGGGATGCCTGCGGTACCATACATGATCCCCCACAGTGCGCCCAGAGTGGCTCCGGTGCAGTCCGTATCGTCGCCGCAGTTGATGGCGAGAATCATGGATTTCTTGAAGTCGCCCTCACCGTACAGCATACCGAGCATCGCGAACGCCACATTGCACGGTGCCTCGAACCAGCCGAGATCCGCAGAATCCTCCACGAGACGGTTGCGGCAGGTCTTCCAATCCACACCGTTGTCATAGCAATCCAGAAGCAGGCGGATCGACTGTGCCACACGGCATTTTTCCGGAATCTTGGACAGACCGATGTCCAGAAGGTTGCGAATATCGTTCACGACAAACGCTGCGGATTCCACAGCTGCCACGAAAATTGCCGCATAGGTGCCTTCTCCGCCGCCATGGTCCACACACGCGTCCTCACGGGCATACCGAATGGC
>USGH01000259.1 GCA_900554225.1 uncultured Eubacteriales bacterium
TCCGTGCGTGATCTTATGGTCCCTCGGCAACGAATCCGGCTTTGGCAGAAACCACGTGGCGATGACGGCGTGGATCCGCTCCCGGGACGACAGCCGCATTGTGCATTACGAGGGCGCGCACTCCGGCTATTTCGGCGGCGAACCCCGTCCGGACACGACCGATGTGGAAAGCCGTATGTATCCCGACCGTGACTGGTGCCGCGCATACTGCAAGGACGACAAATATAAGATGCCGCTGTTCCTGTGCGAATACAGCCACGCAATGGGCAACGGTCCGGGAGATGTCGGTCTGTACTGGGACATCATCCGCGAAAACGACGAATTTTTCGGCGGCTGCGTATGGGAATTCATCGACCACAGCGTAGCCGTCGGCGACAGATATTCCGACCCGCATTACACCTACGGCGGCGATTTCGGCGACTATCCGAACGACGGCAACTTCTGCGTGGACGGACTTGTGTATCCCGACCGCCGGCCGCACACCGGTCTTCTGGAGCTGAAGCAGGCGATCATGCCCGTGATCGTGCGCGAGGACAATCCGGGAGAGGTGACGGTGCGCTCCTTCCGCTACTTCAAGTCCCTCTCGGATATTTCCATGGTCTGGTGGATCGAGGAGGATGGCAAGACGGTGCTGTCCGGACGGGAGGTCTCTCTCGACATCGCGCCGGAAGCGGAAAAGACCTATCGTCTCTTTGATCCGGAGCGCGTATTCCACGGCACGGCGACGCTCAATCTCTCCTTCCGCTACAACGAGCCGAAGCCGTTCGCACCTGCCGGTCATGAGGTCGGAATGGTGCAGTTCTTCCTTTCCTCCGAGGCACGGCACGGTATGCACGGCAAACGGGAGCCGCTCTACCCCGTCGAGGTGGAGGAAACCTCCCGCGAGATCCGGCTGTCCTGCGGCGAGACGACCTATGTGATCGACCGCGTATCGGGCTGCCTGAACCAGGTGACGGACAATGGCGAGGATCTCCTGACCGCCCCGGCTGTCCCGACGATCTGGCGCGCACCGACGGACAACGACCGCAATGTACGCTGGAAATGGCAGCAGAACGGCTTTGACCGCGCGAAGGTCCAGTGCTACTCCACCACGGTCAATGTATCGGAGGACGGTGCCGAGGTCGTATCGGAGTTCTCTCTCGGCGCGGCGCCCTATCTGCCCGCACTGCACGGCAAGGTGACGTACACCGTGGACGGACGGCACGGTCTGACCATCCGCTACGACATCTCTCCCCGCAAGCGCGATCGGGCAAAGGACGACACCTTCCTGCCGCGGTTCGGTCTGAAGCTGACAATGCCGGAGGGCGCGGAGCAGATGCGGTATTTCGGCTACGGTCCGATGGAAAGCTACGTGGACAAGCGGCTGGCGGCGCGGCTGGGCGAATTTGGCACGACGGTCACGGACAACTATGAGCCCTACGTGTTCCCGCAGGAAAATTCCGCGCATTGGGGCTGCGGCTGGGCAAAGGTGACGACGGTGGCAGGTCATGGGCTTCTCTTCACGGCAGAAACTCCGTTCTCGTTCTCGGCGTCCCACTATTCGCCGGAGCAGTTAACCCATACCGCGCACCATTTTGAATTGCAGCCGGAGAAGGAAACGACGGTCATCATTGATTATCGGCAGAGCGGCATCGGCTCCAACTCCTGCGGCCCCGCTCTCGACCCGATGTACCGGATCTACGACGACGACTTCACATTCACGCTCCGTCTGACCCCGGTCTTTGACGGCGGCGCGGACGGTTACCACGAAATGATGCGGTGGTAATGGCAGATGACAGCAGGTAAGAGGGAAAACCGGGCGGTGGAGAATCCTCCTCTGCCGCCCAGGCTCTCGCCGTCGATGATGTGTGCCGGTATTGCGCATCTGTCCGAGGTGCTTGCCGTATTCGCGGACTGCGGGATCCATTCGCTGCACATCGATGTCATGGACGGGTGCTTTGTACCGAATTTCACGCTCGGTACGGATTACTGCCGCAGACTGCGCACGCTTACCGCCATTCCGCTCGACCTCCATCTGATGATCACGGATCCGGAGGACAAGCTCGACTGGTTCGACATCCAGCCGGGTGAATACGTCTCCGTCCATGCGGAATCCACGGTTCACCTCCATCGTGCGCTTTGCCGGATCCGGGACCGCGGCGCGCATCCGATAGCGGCACTCAATCCGGCGACCCCGCTGTCCGCCCTTGACTACATCCTGGACGAGGCGGACGGGGTGCTGATCATGGCGGTCAATCCCGGATTTGCCGGACAGCCGCTCGTTCCCGCCATGGTGCGCAAAATCGCCGACTGCCGCGCGTATCTCGACGACCGCGGGTATCGGGAGCACCTGCTGCAGGTGGACGGCTGTGTCAGCTTTGCCCATGCGCCGGAACTGCGGAAGGCCGGAGCGGATTATTTTGTCACCGGCTCCTCCAGCGTGTTCCACGACAGCGATTCCGGGGAAAATGCGGAGAGGATCCGCGAAAACTGCCGGACTCTGACAGAGATTTTGAATCGATAGAAGGTACGACCTATGAAATATTCCATACCAAGCCTGCTTGCAAACGACGGCTTTCTCTGCGCCTGCGGGAAGCAGCATTACAGCCGGCTGTCGGATTTTGTGACCGGAAGCGGGATCCTGTCCGACGCGCTGCCGGCAATGCTGACAAAATATAACGTGACCCATCCGTTTGTCCTCTGCGACCGTGACACCTACGCGGCCGGCGGAGAAACCGTGTGCGCGCTCCTTGCCGGAATCGGACTTTCCTACACGCTGCACATCATCCAAAGAACGCATCCCTCGCCGGATGAACGGATCGTTGGGGAAGCGGTGATGCACTGCGGGAAGGACTGCGACGGTGTGATCGCGGTGGGCGGCGGCGTCATCAACGACACGTGCAAGATCTTAGCATCCGCACGCCGCATTCCGGATATTTATGTTTCGACCGCCCCCTCCATGGACGGATACGCCTCCGCCACCTCGTCGATGGAACGGGACAATCTGAAGATCTCTCTCGATTCGCAATGCCCGAACGCCGTACTCTGCGACGCAGACATTCTTGCAACCGCGCCCGCGCACATGGTCTGCTCCGGGATCGGGGATATGGCGGCAAAGATCACCTCTCTCGCGGAGTGGAAAATGGCGTCCTACATCGTCGGCGACTACTACTGCGCGACCGTGGCGGATATGGTGGACGACGCACTGCACACCTGTCTGCGGGAGGGCGAGGCGGCGGTCCATGGCGATCACGCTGCGCTGTGCCGTCTGGCGGAAGGACTGGTGCTGTCCGGTGTGGCGATGAACTACGCGGGCATATCCCGTCCTGCCTCCGGCATGGAGCACTATATCTCGCACATTCTCGATATGCGCGCGCTCGCGTTCGGGACTCCGGCGGATCTGCACGGCATCCAATGCGGCATCGGCACGCTCTACACCCTGCGCGGCTACGAAATTCTCTTCGACAAGCTCGGCGGCCGCACACCGGATATCGAGCTGGCACTGGACGCGGC
>USGH01000260.1 GCA_900554225.1 uncultured Eubacteriales bacterium
ATACCCACTACGGCAGAATGTGCCCGATTGAGACCCCGGAAGGTCCGAACATCGGTCTGATCTCCTATCTCGCGACCTACGCGAAGATCTCCAAGTACGGCTTTATTGAGGCTCCCTATCGCAAGGTGGTTCACGAAACACTGGAAGACGGCACCGTCCGCCACAGAGTCACCGATGAAGTCGAATATATGACCGCGGACATCGAGGACAACTACATCGTCGCACAGGCAAACGAGCCGCTGGACGATGATCTGTGCTTTGTCAATAAGAAGGTCACCGGCCGCCATAAGACCGAGATCCTTGAGATCGATCCGGCGCGCGTCGATTACATGGACGTGTCCCCGAAGATGGTCGTGTCCGTCGCTACCGCTATGATCCCGTTTTTGGAAAACGACGACAACTCCCGTGCGCTCATGGGCTCCAACATGCAGAAGCAGGCGGTTCCGCTCATGGTCACGGATTCCCCCATCGTCGGCACCGGTATGGAATATAAAGCGGCTGTGGACTCCGGCGTAGTCGTTGTGTGCGAGCATGGCGGCTGGGCGGAATCGGTCACGGCAGACGAGATCGTGGTTCACTGTGACGACGGCAGCAAGGATACCTACCGCCTGATCAAGTTCAAACGCTCCAACCAGGGTACCTGCGTCAACCAGAGACCGATCGTTTCCCAGGGTGAGCGCGTGGAAGCCGGACAGATCATCGCAGACGGCCCCGCCACCAGTCAGGGTGAGGTCGCACTCGGTAAGAATGCCCTCATCGGCTTCATGACCTGGGAGGGCTACAACTACGAGGACGCGGTTCTTCTGAACGAACGGCTTGTCCGCGACGACGTATATACCTCCATCCACATCGAGGAATATTCCCATGAGGCGAGAGACACCAAGCTCGGACCGGAAGAGATCACCCGCGAAATCCCGAATGTCGGCGAGGACGCGCTGAAGGATCTGAATCAGGACGGTATCATCAAGAAGGGTACCGAGGTGCGCGCCGGGGATATTCTCGTCGGTAAGGTCACCCCGAAGGGCGAGACCGAACTGACCGCAGAGGAAAGACTCCTGCGCGCCATCTTCGGCGAAAAGGCAAGAGAGGTCCGCGATACCTCCCTCCGTGTACCGCACGGCGAACAGGGCATCATTGTGGACGTCAAGGTATTCTCCCGGGAAGCCGGAGACGAGCTGCCGCCGGGAGTCAACAAGTCCGTGCGCGTCTATATCGCCCAGAAGCGGAAAATCTCCGTCGGCGATAAAATGGCGGGTCGTCACGGGAACAAGGGTGTCGTGTCCCGCATTCTCCCGCCGGAGGATATGCCGTTTTTGCCCGATGGAACACCGCTGGACATCGTGCTGAACCCGCTGGGCGTGCCTTCCCGTATGAACATCGGACAGGTGCTGGAGGTTCATCTCGGTATCGCGGCACGGAAGCTCGGCTGGAAGATCATGACCCCGGTATTCGACGGCGCGTCTGAGGGCGACATTTCCGAATGTATGACCATGGCGAACATGGACCGCGATGTGCTGCCGAACGAAAACACCAACGGTAAGAAGCTCTTTGAGGAGACCTTCGACCGCGCAGGCGGCAGAGTCCTCCGTCCACTGTCGCAGGAAGAATCCGACAATGCGGAATATAAGGAAGAGCTGCGCAAGCAGGGTAAGCTCAAGATCGTGGACGGCAAGACGATCCTCTACGATGGCAGAACCGGCGTTCCGTTCGACAACCCGGTTACGGTCGGCATCATGTATTACCTCAAGCTCCATCACCTTGTTGACGATAAGATCCACGCCCGTTCCAACGGTCCGTACTCCGTTATCACCCAGCAGCCTCTCGGCGGTAAAGCCCAGTTCGGCGGTCAGCGTTTCGGTGAGATGGAGGTTTGGGCACTGGAGGCTTACGGTGCGGCTTACACCCTGCAGGAAATTCTGACCGTGAAGTCCGACGATATCAACGGCCGTCGCCGCGCTTACGAGGCAATCATCAAGGGGCAGAACATCCCCACGCCGGGCGTGCCGGAGTCCTTCAAGGTGCTGGTCAAAGAGTTGCAGGCACTGGCGTTGGATGTGCGCGTGCTGGATAAGAACGGGGAAGAGATTCAGCTCTCCACCCTGTGCAACGACGAGGAGCCGCGTGTGTATTCCAACAAGGCGGATCTTGCAGCAATCGACGAGGAACTGAGCCGCACCGATCTGGATGAAAACGACCTCGACGATCTGACTGTGGACGATGAAGAAACGATTTATGCCGATCCTGCAACCGTGCAGGAGGACGACGGATCCTTTGGTTCCGATGAAAATAACTGAGAGGAGATAAAGAGATATGGCAAATAATGAATTTGATTCGATTCAAATCGGTCTTGCATCTCCCGAAATGATCCGTGAGTGGTCTTACGGCAAGGTTACGAAACCGGAAACCATTAACTATCGTACCCTGAAAGCGGAGGTCGGCGGGCTGTTCTGCGAGCGCATCTTCGGGCCTACCAAGGACGGCGCTTGTATGTGCGGAAAGTACAAGAACTCCCATGTGTCTCCCCAGCCGCGCGAGAAAGCGCATAAATGCGAGAAGTGCGGCGTGGAGATCACCACCAAAAAGGTGCGCCGTGAGCGCATGGGGCATATTGAACTTGCCTGCCCCGTGTCGCACATCTGGTATTTCAAAGCCGTGCCGTCCCGTATGGCACTGGTGCTGAATATTTCCCCCAAGCAGTTGGAGCACGTGCTCTACTTTGCCGAGCAGGTCGTGCTGGATCCGGGCATTACGCCCCTCCAGCGCGGCGAGGTGCTGGGCGAGGCGGCATATGCCACTGCCCGCGAGATGTACGGCAATGAATTCCGCGCCGGTATGGGCGCGGAAGCCGTGCGTGAACTGCTGGCTTGCACGGGGCTTGACGAGGAGCAGTGCCACCGCCGTGTGGAACTTTTCCGCCTGCTTGACCGGATGCACAAACTGGACGATGCAGAGACCCTGACCGAGGAAGAGAAGGAAGAACTGGCGGCACTCCGCGAGGCGGAGCCGCAGTACCTTGCCGAGGCGGACGCCCTGTCCAAGACCGGCATTGCCGCTCTTTCCGAGCAGCTCAAAGCCGAACTGCTGGTCACCACGGGTCAGAAGAAAATGCGTATCATCAAACGGCTGGAGGTCGTAGAGGCGTTCCGCAAGTCCGGCAACCATCTCGAATGGATGGTGCTGGATGTTCTGCCGGTGCTTCCGCCTGACATCCGCCCGATGACGCAGTTGGACGGCGGTCGCTTCGCGTCCTCTGACCTCAACGAGTTGTATCGCCGTGTGATCGCCCGCAATAACCGCCTGAAGAAACTGATGGAAATCCGCACGCCGGAGATTGTTGCCCGCAACGAGAAACGGATGCTGCAGGAGGCTGTGGACGCGCTGATCGATAACGGCCGCCGCGGCCGCCCGGTCACCGGTCCGAACAACCGCCCGCTCAAGAGCCTGTCCGATATGCTCAAGGGCAAGCAGGGCCGTTTCCGT
>USGH01000261.1 GCA_900554225.1 uncultured Eubacteriales bacterium
ATTGAGCGCACCCGTCCTATTACCCATTTTATGGTACAAACAAGAGGAGAAGCAACATGAAAAAGTTTTTGACCCTTCTGCTGGCGCTGGTGATGGCTCTGTCCATCGTTGGCTGCGGCAAGACCGAGGACCAGACCGATGACAAGGATACCCCCGATGAGGGCGGCGACGCCGCCGTTACTGTCATGACCCACGCGGAGTTCGACGCGGCCGCTGTGGATTCCCCCGTCACCGTGGAGACCTACATCCAGGCCCGTCAGGGCTGGTGGGAGAAGGACGGCGTCGGCGTCGCTACCTTCTACACCCAGGCCGATGACGGCGCGTACTTCCTGTACAATATGCCCTGCTCCAAGGAGGAGTATGACACCCTGCTGGTAGATGGCGCCAAGATCCGCGTCAGCGGCTATAAGGCCGAGTGGTCCGGCGAGGTGGAGATCATCGACGCTACCTGCGAACTGCTGGAGGGCACCAAGGTCTATGACGCGCTGGACGTGACCTCCCTGCTGGGTACCGACGAGCTGATCGCCCACCAGAACGAGAAGGTCTCCTTCAAGGGTATGACCGTGGCCGCCTCCAACGATGCGGGCGCTCCCTTCCTGTACAACTGGGATGGCTCCGGCTCCGAGGGAGATGATCTGTACTTCAATGTCACCCTGAACGACAAGACCTACACCTTCGTGGTGGAGAGCTATCTGTGCGGCCCCGGCTCTGACGCGTATGAGGCCGTCAAGGCTCTGAACGTGGGCGACGTGGTGGACATGGAGGGCTTCCTGTACTGGTACAACGGTGCCAACCCGCACATCACCTCCGTTGTGGTGAAGTAATTTTCAAAAACAGCAGAAGAGATCCCCTGTCGCGTCTGGCAGAGGATCTCTTTTTGTGTGTGCTCTGTTTGTCCGCTCCCGGCTTACTTTCTCTTCACCGGGAAGCAGACCTCCGTGACAAATTCGTCCGGATTGTCCGTTTCGTGGGGGGATACGTGGTAGATATCGAACATGCTGCCGTCCGGTTCATAGCCGTTTTCCGCGATCCAGGCGGATACGGCGGCGACCACGAGGAAAAGATCATGGAGCCTACAAATGAAATGTATACCATAACCGCGCGCGTTATCAACGTACAGAGAAATCGCTGCCGGATCGCCATGGACGGTGTGGAATGCGGTGCGGTACTGACCGGAAAGCTCCTCTATCGCGCGGAATATCCCGTGGTCGGCGATTATGTCACCGTGGAACCATCGGATGGCGCAGGGGATGCCCGGATCACTGCCATTCTTCCGCGAAAAAGCTGCATCACACGGCCGGATCGCGGCGGACACGGGGACAGCTTTGTGAAAACGATGGGCGAGCAGGTGATGGCGGCAAACGTCGATCTCTGCTTTCTCGTCACGTCCATGAACGCGGATTACAGCGTCAACCGGATTGCACGATATGCCTCGGCTGTCCTCCATGGCGGCGCGAAACCGATCGTGGTACTGACCAAGGCGGATCTCTGCCCGGACACGGCGGAATGCCTGGAATCGGCAGCTCATCGATGTGGGATGTGGACGGCGTATTTCTCATCGACACGCCCGGAATGCGTGAATTTGGCGTATGCGACGTGGCGGACGGGATCCGCGAGACCTTTGCCGCCATCACGGCTCTTGCCGCCCATTGCCGATTCCGCGACTGTACACACACCAGTGAACCGGGCTGCGCGATTCGACAGGCTCTGGCAGACGGCGCGTTGTCCGAGGAACAGTTTGCGGCGTACCGATCCCTACAGGCGGAAAACGAATGGGCATACGAGAAAAAGGCAAAAAAGATGGTGGACATCGCAAAATCCCGCAGGCAGTACAAAAACAGGCGGTGATGGCTGCGCACACGATTTTTCGGAAAACGGCCTGAGAGCAGCGGTCATACCCTCTCGCCGGTCATGCAAAAGAGCGATGGACGTATCCTTTATGGATTCCCATCGCTCCTTTTGTTATTCCTGCACCGCAGCCGGTATATCTCTGGTCTGTTTCTCCAGCGGATGGATCTCCACCGATCTGCCGCCGAGGTTTTCGTAGATCCGGTGCGAGATCGACAGAACCGTCCGTCCCTCTGATGCGTGGCGCAGGGCCTCCAGTACCCGTGCTTCCGTTTCCGCGTCGAGATTGGCGGTGATCTCATCCAGCAACAGAACCGCCGGATCTGCCGCTGCCGCCCGTGCAATGGAGAGAAGCTGCCATTCGCCCTGCGAGAACATCCCGTCCGTACACAGCGTGTGGTATCCCTCCGGCAGTGCCGCAATCGCTCCATCCATTCCGGCAAGCTCTGTCGCCTTTTTCGCCATCTCCTCCGTCACCTGCGGATCGCCGAGCGTGATCTGATCGAGTACCGTTCCCGGTACGCGCGCGAAATGCTGCTCCACACAGCCGATGCACCGCCGCCGCTTTTCATCCGGGATCTCCATGACATCCATGCCGCCTATGGTGATCCTGCCGGTTTCCGGACGATATAGCCCGAGCAGGAGACGGAACACGGTGCTCTTCCCTGCCCCCGTTCTGCCGATCAGCGTGACCTGTTCGCCTTCCCGAACCGTCATGGAAAAATCCTCCAGCACATGCGATTCTCCGTAACCGAAGGTCACGTGGGAGAGAACCACATCGCCTCTTGCTTCCGCCACCCGCTTTTCCGGCACCGTGCGCTCCGGTTGGGCGAGAAACGCGTCGATCCGCTTGACCCCTGCCATTGCCGACTGAATCGTCTGAATCTCCATGCCCAGGCTCTCAATCGGCGCAAAGATCCGCGAGATGTACTGGATCACCGCGACAGAGGTACCCACCGACATGCCGAACAGTGCCAGAAGCTCCGCCTTACCGGACGCGGACAGAAGCATCACAAGCCCTACAACCGCGGCGTTCAGAATCAGGACCACCGGGGAATAGATCGCATCGTAGAAATTCGTCCGTTCCACCGCGGCATAGCCCTCGCCGATCTTCCGGTCGTACCGCTTTTCCATATATTCCTCCATGCCGAGCGCGTGGATGGTACGGATGTTGTGGAGCGTTTCCGGCACCTGTCCCGATACGGCTGCAACGGCTTGCCGATACGCGAGCTGCGCGGTGAGCATTCGCTTCTGCACCATGCGGGTAAAGATGGCAAAGAACGGGAGGATCAGGAGGAGAAGCAGCGCAAGTCCCGTATTTTTCACCGCGATCACGACGAAAATGGAGAGGATCCTGCACGCATCCGCCACCATGCTGATGATCCCGGACGTGAACAGAGCCTCCACGGTATCGACATCCCCGGAAAAGCAGGCAGCGGTCGCACCGGGATTCTGTGCGGACAGGGTCGCGGCGGGCAGGCGGTTGAGCTTCTGCGCCATTTCCGACCGGAGCGCGTGGGTCATCTTCTGTCCGAATACAACAAGGAGCGTCTCCTGTCCCGCCGACAAGCTGCCCTCCAATGCGAGGGAGCCGAATTACAGCAGTTCCGCGGCAAAGGAG
>USGH01000262.1 GCA_900554225.1 uncultured Eubacteriales bacterium
GAAGAACAGACCGGCATCATGGACAAGATCTTCCTCGACGCAGTCCGTACCGGCGACACCTCCAAGATTCTCGCCGACTATGACAACGCGGTCAAGAGCCTGCGTCTCTGCCTTGCCTGCAACGAATCCATCGAAACCGGCAAGACCATCTTCCTCGCGTAAATACCTATCGAAAAGCTGTCGGATACGCTCCGGTGGCTTTTTTGTATAGATCGTTTGGCGGCGTTTTTTCTGTGCTGCGTCAAAAAATCTACGGAAATCTATTGACAGTCATATGAACGTGTGATATAATAAAGACAAAGTAAGGCGTGCGGAGGACCGGACGTTTTGGCAAAGGAGGATCACGCGATGCAAATCATCGAAAGCCGCACGATACCGGGGACGATTCTGGAACGCTCCAAGATGGACGGCGCCGATGGGATGGAATTTCTCGATAAGGTATTTTTTATAACAAACGGCATCATGCTCACCCAGATCCGTGAGATCACCGGAATCGACGGCACAACGCTGCAAAACTGGCTCAAACGCGGTTGGGTCGCCTCTCCGGAGCATAAGCTGTATTCCAAGGAGCATCTCGCACGGATTTTGCTCATAAACATCATGCGCGATACCCTGCAATTGTCCCAGATCTCCGGTGTGCTGCGCTATATAAACGGGGAAGTGGACACAACGGAGGATGACATCATCACGGAATCCGCGCTGTACGACTACGTGTGCCGGGTGATCGCCATTCTTGCGGATGAAAATTCCGCCGGACTCAATGCCATGGAGGAAGCGATTCGTGTGGTGACGGCGGAGTATACAGAGCGATTCACCGGGGCGCGCGCCCGACTGGAAACGGGGCTGAACATCATCGTATCCGCGTATTACGGCTCGCTCGTCAAACAGTACACGGACGCATTGGTGGAAAACTGCTGCGGAAAAACACTCCGTCACAAGCGACCATGAACGGTAAGCGAACAATCGGCACAGAAAAAGGTCGCATGATGGCGGCAGAATGGAGAACAATATGATTACATGGTGGAACAGTATGGATACGGTAGGGCAGATTATGGCACTCATCGCGATCCCAGCCACACTGGTTCTCGTCGTGCAGACGTTACTCTTGCTGTTCGGCATTGGAGACAACGATCTGGACGACGGCATTGACCTGAACGACAACGGCATGATCGACACACCGGGCGACGGCGGCGGAGATGGGCTGATGCTCTTTTCTCTGCGCGGGATCATGGCAATGGCGGCGATCGGCGGCTGGAGCGGACTGGTCATGCACGAGGCGGGGATCAACCTGGTCGTCACGATCTTTCTGGCTTGTGCGTTCGGCTTTATGGCATTGGTGGCGATTGCGTATCTCATGAAGCTGTCCCTGCGATTGCAGTCGAGCGGTAACATCGATCTCGGTTACGCCATCGGTAAGGTGGGCAGCGTGTATATCCCGATCCCACCCTCCATGCAGGGCGTCGGAAAGATCAACATCACGATCCAGGAACGGTTCGTGGAGGTCTGCGCCATAACCAGAGCCAAAAGGCGGCTGAAAACCGGAGAGAGCGTGCGTGTAGTGGCGACCGATGAAATCGGCAACGTCGTTGTGGAGCCACTGCAGGATCCGGAAACAGACAACGGCAATGAGGACGCGCATTCTTAAATAATGAAAAAAATCACACATGGAGGTTCATCAATGAATTACGAAGAATATGCGGGATACCAATCCGGCATCAACGTCTCCACGCTCTTTCTCGTGAGCGTGATCGTACTCCTCGCACTGACGACCGTCATTGTCATCCTGTCCCGGTACCGTAAATGCCCGTCCGACAAGATTCTCGTCATCTACGGTAAGGTCGGCTCCGGTCAGGACGGCGCGTCCCGTTCGTCTAAATGTATCCATGGCGGTGCGTCCTTCATCTGGCCCGTGGTGCAGGCATACGAATACCTTGACCTCACGCCTATGTCCATCTCCGTAGACTTGCGGAACGCCCTATCCAAGCAGAATATCCGTGTAGACGTGCCGTCCCGATTCACCGTCGGTATCTCCACGGAAATCGGCGTTATGCAGAACGCTGCGGAACGACTCCTCGGCATGAAAACAGACGAGATCAAGCAGGTCGCGGAGGACATCATCTTTGGCCAGATGCGTCTGATCATCGCGACGATGGAGATCGAGGAGATCAACGCGGATCGCGATAAATTCCTTGAGGCGGTGTCCAACAACGTCGAAACGGAACTTAAGAAGATCGGTCTGCGGCTCATCAACGTAAACGTTACCGACATTACAGACGAAAGCGGCTATATCGAGGCACTTGGTAAAGAAGCGGCGGCACAGGCGATCAATACCGCACGGGTATCTGTGGCAGAAGCGGAACGGAGCGGTGCCATCGGATCGGCAGAAGCGGAACGGGAAAAGAGGGTCCGCGTATCCAAGTCGAATTCCGAGGCAGTCACCGGCGAAAACGAGGCAAAGGTGCAGATCGCGGAATCGGAAGCCATTCGCCGGGAAAAGGAAGCCGAAGCTCTGAAACGGGCAACTGCCGCGGAAAACATCCAGTCTGCGCGCGCCATGGAGGAATCCTAAGCCGCACAGAAGGATGCCGAGGTTGCCAGAGCCCATCTTGAACAGGCAAAGCTTGAAGCGGATGTCCTCGTCAAGGCGGAGATCCGTAAGAAAGAGCTGGAGCTCCAGGCAGAAGCGGAAGCCGAGCAGATCCGCCGCAGAGCCCGCGGTGAAGCAGACGCAACGCTCCTCAAGATGCAGGCGGAAGCGGACGGTATGCGCCAGATGCTCATGAAGCAGGCGGAAGGCTTTGCCGACATCGTAAAATCCGCAGGCGGAGACGCTTCCGATGCGATCCGGCTCATGCTTGCCGATAAAATGGAGGAACTCACCAGGATCCAGGTGGAGGCGATCAAAAATCTCAAGATCGACAAGATCACGGTCTGGGACAATGGTGCAGCCTCGCCCGATGGTAAGAATACGACTGCGAATTTTGTGTCCGGCCTGATGAAGAGCATTCCCCCGATGAACGAAATGTTCGATATGGCGGGTATGCAGCTGCCGAAATATCTCGGTGAAACCAAGCCGACGACAGAAGGCACGGATCCGTCCACCACCGATACAAACGCAGACGCGTAAATCTTTCTCCGGAAAATGCATATGCACAGAGAGGATCCGTTTGCAAAAGCGATTTTTACCGCTGCGCATTCTCCTTTCTGCGAAACACCGAGAGCGGCATTCGTCAAAGAGTGCCGTTTTTTGTGTTTTTATATGTTTTCTCTTGCAAATTTCCGAATATTGTGGTATACTACAGCCGATACAAAGGCATGACGGCGTTTTTTTTCGCCTGTGCCGTCTGAGAAGGAGAAGAATAACGATGATTACACTCAATCGTGCCGCACTGCGGGATAAGATCTATGCCTGCTGGATC
>USGH01000263.1 GCA_900554225.1 uncultured Eubacteriales bacterium
CACTTATTGGAAGGTTATGACGGATGAGGGCGAGATGAATTTCACCCTGCACGACACGTTCCACAGCATGATGAAGGTCGACGGCGGCAACCGGATTTTCATCACCGATGTGGACGGCAATCGGTATGAGATCCCGGATCTGGAAAAGCTGGATCGAAAGAGCTACCGGAAGATCGAACTGTTCCTATAACCAACCATTGTAACAGAAAGGAGTGTGCTATGGAAAATAGACAAGCTCTGACAAAGCGACTCTGTACACTGGATCCATCGCTCACGGCGGAGGACATCCTTATCGCCTATGGGTACGATCTGCTGCCGGACGCCTCCTATGTGCGCTGCGACGGTATTGCCGCATTTCTGCGCGACCGTTTCCTGCTCTATCGCGACGGCAAGCGGATCCTCGATATTCCGCACGGCGAAATCGACAGCTTCACCTTCCGGCAGGGGATCGGCTGTGTGTTCACAGAGTATAAGGACAAGGGCGGCGCGGAGCATCTTCTGTGCCGTGGAGCCATGCAGTATCTGGATACCTTCGCGGCGGTCATCAAGGAAATGAACCGTTATCTGGAGGGAAAGCCGATCCACTACGAATATGAGAAGGAGCTGAACCGGGTCTGCCCGAAATGCGGTCGTCCGTATCGCGCGGGATCCGGCATCTGCGACTACTGCGTAGATAAAAAAAGCTACCTGAAGCGGCTGTGGCAGGTCGCGCATCCCTATCGTTTCTACATCTACGCGTCGATTGCGTTCTATTTCGTGATCGCCTCGTTCAATCTTATACCACCGTACTTGAATCGCGGGCTGGTGGACGACTCCATCCGCGCGGATACAAAGCCGCTTGTGACGCAGTTTGTCCTCGTGCTTGTTTCGATTCTGGCGGTACACATTTTCGCAAGCCTTTTGTCCATCATCCGCAGTGTGCTGCTCATCAAAGCATCGAATAAGCTTGTGGTCCGGATGCGCGAAATGATCTTTAACAAGATTCAGATGCTCTCCATCTCCCGCATTTCCAAACGGACCGCGGGTGAGCTTATGAACCGGGTATCCGGCGACACGAGACAGCTCACACAGTTTCTGACGGGCGATCTCGGCGACATGATCGAGCAGGCGGTCACGCTCATCGCCGTTTCAGCGATCCTTTTCGCCTACGACTGGCGTCTCGCGCTGATGATCCTTCTTCCGGCGCCGATCGTCATGTACACAAACCGCCTGTTCTGGATCTTCATGGGCAGGATGTACCACAGGCAATGGACACTGGAATCCCGCTCCAGCACGATCTTACACGATATTTTCTCCGGCATCCGCGTCGTCAAGGCGTTCGGTATGGAGCATCGCGAGACGGAGCGGTTTGACAAGGTGATCGCCGAGCAGCGCGACACCTCCATCCGCAACGAACGCTTCTACGGCGTATTCAGTCCGATCATGAGCTTTTTCATGGGGATCGGCGAGTTCTTTCTGCTCTACTACGTCGGCAATCGGATCTTAGGCGGCACGATGACCATCGGTGAGATGAGCCAGTTCTCCGCGTATGTCGGGATCATCTACGGTCCGCTGCGATGGATGTCCACTTTCCCGCGCCGGTTCGTGCGGTTTTTGACCTCGGTCGTCAAGATCTTCGACGTCATTGACGAGGATCCGGAGATCAAGGACAAATCGGACGCCGTGGACCACAAGATCGAAGGCTACATCACGTTCGATCACGTGTCCTTCGGTTACAACAATACGACCAATGTGCTGCGCGACATCAACGTCGAGATCAAGCCCGGTGAGATGATCGGCATTGTCGGCAAATCCGGGGTTGGTAAATCCACGCTCATCAATCTTGTCATGCGGATGTACGACGTAAACGAGGGATCGCTGAAGATCGACGGCATCGACATCCGTGATATTTCGCAGAATTCGCTCCGTTCACAGATCGGCGTCGTTTTGCAGGAAACGTTCCTGTTCTCCGGCACCATCTACGACAACATCGCCTATGCCAAACCGTCCGCAACGCCGGATGAGGTGATCACCGCTGCCAAGCTATCCGGTGCGCACCAGTTCATCATGAAGCTGCCGAATGCGTACAACACAAAGGTCGGCGAACGCGGACATACGTTATCCGGCGGAGAACGGCAGCGGGTGGCAATCGCCCGGGCACTGCTCCACAATCCGCGGATTCTGATCCTCGATGAGGCGACGGCTTCTCTCGACACGGAGACGGAAAAGCAGATTCAGGATGCGCTCCAGCAGCTCATCGCGGATCGGACGACCCTTGCCATCGCGCACCGTCTCTCCACACTGCGCAATGCGACACGTATTCTGGTGCTCGATAAAGGCGAGCTTGCCGAAATGGGATCGCACGAGGAGCTGATGCGCAAGAAGGGGATCTACTACGGTCTCGTCATGGCACAGCGGCAAATGTCGAAAATGCCATCGAAGAATCGTGCGCCATCGGACAATGCAGAAAACGACGCCCCTGTGGAAGCCGCGGCAGCTCCCGCGAACGGTTAAAGTCCTTTGCAAAAAAACGCAAATACAACAGCACGACCTGTTCTCCCGGATTTGGGGATAGCAGGTCGTGCTCTTATTTTATTGCAGGAGATAGAATACTGTATATGGATGCGCCATGGTATAGCCGAGCCTTTCCGCAATATGGACGGAGGTCAGATTGGCAGCGTCCCAGCTTGGATACAGACCGTTGTCGAGGCAGTCGAGGATCAACGCAGCGGCACAGACCGTAGCCAGCCCCCGATTGCGATGCTCCTTTCTGGTATCCACCTCCAGCTCGATCCCCCCGGAATAATGCGTGTATGCCGAGGCACCTGCGACGATCGTATCGTTCTTACACTCCCGGATGACATAACCGCACGCATACGCCCGATACGCTGCATATGTCGGATAATTGGAGACGAAATCCCGACTCCATGCCATCGACTGACACGTACTGTATTCCGCCTTTCCGATCGGATGCAGTGTGTATCCCACCGGCACGTGATCCCGTATATCGATCAGCCGCGCACGGTCGAACACGGTATCCTTGCGGATCGCGTAGCGTATCGTCCGCTGTACCCTGCCGTATGCTCCCGCAAGCGGTATATCCCACGGAGCGTCCGGCAATGTGCGGTGCTCCGGCAATAGGGTCTTTTCCATACAGTCCTGCCATGCGCGATCCCGTGGCGTGAGGATGAGAAACGGTTTGCCATAATCGTATGTCAGGAGAATGGGAGACGGGATCCCGGCAAAGAATGCAAAATCCGCCGCGATGCAGACCGCAGATACCGGAAGCCCCTTGTCCATGACCGCATATACTGCGCCCAATACCCCCTCCAGTACGCTGTAGACCATCGTCTCTTCCCAGCCCGCAAACAGCTCTGCTGCCTCTTCCGGGTGCGTCAGTCGCTCCACCACTGCCATACTGTGCGTGTCG
>USGH01000264.1 GCA_900554225.1 uncultured Eubacteriales bacterium
GGAGAATTTTCCGTAAGGTAATTTCTCGAGAGTGGGATGGATCACTCCACTATTTCGGTGAAAATTACTCCCACTCGATAGTCGCCGGCGGTTTACCGGTGATGTCGTAAACCACGCGTCCGGCTCCGCGCACCTCATTTACGATCCGTGCAGAGACTCTGCCGAGGAGCGCATGGGACAGCGGGGCGTATTCGCACGTCATGAAATCTGAGGTGCGGACGGCGCGCAGAGCGATCGTATAGTCATAGGTGCGGAAATCGCCCACGACACCGACCGAACGGCAGTTGGTCAATACCGCAAAATATTGAACCGCCTACACCCGGTTGCGCTGCATCTCTTCCCGGAAGATCGCGTCCGCGTCCTGGAGGATCCGCAGCTTTTCCTCTGTGATCTCCCCGATGATCCGCACACCTAACCCCGGTCCCGGGAACGGCTGACGATCGACAAATGCCTTCGGAAGACCAAGCTGTCTGCCAAGCGCGCGCACTTCATCCTTGAACAGTCCCCGCAGTGGTTCGACAACGCCGTCAAATTTCAAATCTGCCGGAAGTCCGCCGACATTGTGGTGGCTCTTAATCGTCGCCGCTTTGCTGCCGCCCGATTCAATCACGTCCGGATAGATCGTACCCTGCGCCAGGAACCGTGCGTTTGGCAGACTGCGCGCCACATCGGCAAATACGCTGCCAAATTCCGCACCGATGATCTTGCGTTTCTGCTCCGGATCCGTAACGCCCGCCAGTTTTGCGAGATACCGATCCGCTGCATTGATCCGGATGAAATCGAGATCCCGTTTGGAGAACGCCGCTTCTACTTCATCGCCTTCGTTTTTGCGCATCAGACCGTGATCCACAAAAACGCAGTGGAGCTGCCCCGGAATCGCCTTTGACAACAGTGCCGCACAGACAGAGGAATCCACGCCGCCGGACAAACCGAGGATCACGTGTGCGTCGCCGACCTGTTCTTGAACCTTCCGGATGAGCTGCCCCTCAAGATCGCGCAGATTGTAGTCGCCTGCTGCACCGCAGACCTCGTAGAGATAATTGCGGATGATCGCCGTGCCGTTCGGGGTCGATTCCACCTCGGGATGGAACTGCACACCGTAGAGCTTTCGCTGCGGATTCTGCATGGCGGCGTTGGGACAATCGGCGGTGTGCGCGGCGGAGGTGAATCCCGCAGGCAGAGCCGTCACCTGATCCGTGTGGCTCATCAGCCCGATCTGATCCGCATCCAGACCACGGAAGAGGGGACAAGCCGTATCCACAACCATCTTTGTCTTGCCGTATTCGCTCTTGTCGCACGGAGAAACAGTGCCGCCCGTAGACCACGCGAGAAGCTGTGTACCATAGCAGATACCGAGAACCGGGATACCCATCTCGAAAATCGCACGGTCACAGCGGGGCGACTCTTCCTTGTATACGCTGTTCGGACCTCCGGTCAGAATGATCCCGATCGGGTTTATCTCCCGGATTTCATCGAGCGTAATGGTGCCGGGCTTCACGATAGAGTAGACGCTGCATTCCCGCACACGACGGGCGATCAGCTCTTTGTACTGACCGCCAAAATCTAAAATGAGAATTACCTGTGCCATACTGCGCTCCCGTTACGCGAGTTCGATGTATTCGTCTCTGCCTGCACCCACGGAGACATAGCGGATCGGGCACTGTACCGCTTCTTCCAGATAGCGGATGTATTCCTTAGCGGCATCGGGCAGGGAAGCATAGGTGCGGCAGCCGGATACGTCGCCGAAGCCCTTCTTGTATTCGATCACGGGCTTTGCGCGGTTGAGCCGTTCGCCGGTCGGGAATACCGTTAAGATAGGACAGCACATCGAGCTTGGTCAGCGCGATGCAGGTGGCTCCCTGTACCTTCACACCGTAGCGGGATGCCGGAATGTCGAACGGACCCACACGACGCGGACGACCGGTTGCGGCGCCGTATTCACCGCCGGCGGCACGGAGCTTTTCCGCTTCCTCACCGAACATTTCCGCGGTAAACGGACCTTCACCGACGCAGGTGGAGTATGCCTTCATGATACCGACCGTGTTGTTCAGCGGCACACCCGGGATCCCGGCGCCGATCGGAGCGAACGCGGCAAGGGTCTGGGACGAGGAGGTGTACGGATAGATACCGAAATCGATATCACGGAGTGCGCCGAGCTGCGCTTCGAACATGATGTTCTTGTTTTCTTCAACGGCACCGTACAGATAGGAGGATACATCGGTGACGAACGGTGCGAGAATGGAGCCGAACTTTTTCAGCCATGCCATCATGGCATCCGGATCGACCGGTTCGTGACCATATCCGGTGACGGTGATGTTCTTCCATTCCACAATGTCGTGTACCTTTTCTGCAATGGAATCGAGGTGCAGCAGATCCTCCATGCGCAGCCCTTTTTTCATGTACTTGTCTGCATAGACCGGCGCAATACCGCGTCTGGTGGAGCCGAATTTTTTATCTGCGAGCCGTTCCTCCTCCATGATGTCCTGCATCTTGTGGTACGGCATACAGATAATCGCCTTGTCACTGATTTTCAGGTTTTCCGGGGTGATCTGGATGCCACGATCGGTCAGAGCCTTCATTTCGCCGACCAGATGCTCCAGATCGATGACCATGCCGTTGCCCATGATGTTGACGGTGGTTTCGCGGAGAATGCCGGACGGAAGCAGATTGAGGATAAATTTGCCCTTGTCGTTGATGACGGTGTGTCCCGCGTTGTTGCCGCCCTGGTAGCGACAGATGATCTCATAATCGGAGGACAGGAGGTCAACCATACGACCCTTTCCTTCGTCTCCCCAGTTGATTCCAACGATTGCTGTAAGCATTTTATACGTTTCCTTTCCGAATCGGATATACGGCGCAATGGCGAAAGAGCCATATTGCAGACCGCTTTCGCCAAAACGCACAGGTTGCGTCGCGCACAGGTTGCGTCGCGCACAGGTTGCGTCGCGCACAGGTTGCGCCGGATGTATGGTTTTCCTTTGCGCTGAAAAAGCCTGCATATATGGCTTGTGCAAAAGAAATCCCCAATCCGCGTTTCCCAATCCTTATTTATATTGTTCGTTATACGTTGATCGTCGCGTCTACGGATTCCCGCATGGCGTCTGCATTTGCGGCAAGCGTTTCCCGTACCTCGGCGGCGTATTCACGTGTCTGTTCCGCTGCTCTGCCGGTAAAGGAGCTTTCTGCAATGATCTCATCGATCTTTTCGCGTGTCAGGTGGAAAATCGGATCCGCTGCGATGCGGTCGAGAAGATCGTTGTCCGCACCCTCCTGCTTGATCGCCTTGCCGGCTGCCACGGAATGCTGCCGAATCGCTTCGTGCAGGGTCTGCCGGTCGCCGCCTTCCTTCACGCAGTACATGAGGATGTTCTCCGTCGCCATGAAG
>USGH01000265.1 GCA_900554225.1 uncultured Eubacteriales bacterium
CCGTTTCATTTTTACTCGGAACTCGATCACGCACTTCGCATACCGGAGCCCGCCCCGCCGCTGGTGCATTCCATTGATCCGCATGTAGAGCAGTGTATCCGGCAGATTTGCAAACACCGCATGATCTTTGTACATCCGCACCCATAGATCGTAGTCTTCAAAATACGGACACGGCTGATATCCTCCGGCGGATTCCACTCTTGATTTCCGGAACATCACGCACGGATGGTTGATCGGATTTCTCTGTTTGATATACCTGAAAATCTCCTCCGGCGTCTGCGGAACAGTTTTATAGGAGGTAACTACCTTTTCCGCCGCCTGTACATCCAATGCGTCTCCCTGAAACTCCGCAATCGTCCCACTCAGTGCATCCACGTCCGGATGCCTTTCCAGATATCTCAACTGCCTTTCACACCGATCCGGCGCCGCAAGATCGTCCGTATCCATCGCAAGCCCGTATTGCTTCACAAACGCCGCCAGTCCCTCTCTGTCAAGGGCGAGAAAGCCGTCCATCACCGCCACGTCCGCCGGAATGTCGTATTTGGTCGCCAGCGTTTCCTTCTCGGACAGATCCGCCTCGCGCGCTTCCACCGGGTTGATGACGTATTTCCGGATCGCCGCAAGCTCATCCGCTGTCGGATCGCCGTTTATGAGATAGATCTTTGCCGTGCGTACCGTCGGACGGGGCTTCTGCGAAATGATCTGGATGCACTGTGCCGCCGAATCCGCTCTCTGGTCGTACTGACCGGGCAGATACTCCACGCCAAACACATGATCCGCTGTCGGCAGCGCGTCATAGGTCACATCCACCTGCGGCTCACTGAATACCGTCGTCTTCGCTTCGTCAAACAACGCGCGGTCGATGTTTTCCACGTCGTAGCGGTTCAGAAGCCGAAGACCGCTTATCGAAGTAATGCCCAGAAAATGACGGATGTCCGACAGCAGAGCTTCTGCCTCCACCGCCAGTCCCGGACGCTTTTCTACATATACTCTATATACCATCTTATTTCTCTCCCGCCGCCTGCATGGCCCGCGCGCCGATGTCGCTCCGTCTGTAGGCGTTTTCAAATGTTACCGTGTCCGCCGCCGCATATGCGTTTGCAATCGCTTCACCAAGTGTATCCGCCACGGCAGTCACACCGAGAACCCGTCCGCCGCCCGTCACAAGCACGCCGTCGTCTCTCCGCTTCACCCCTGCATAGAAAACCGCCGCATCGTGAGGCAGCTTTTCCGGCGCAGAGATCGGATAGCCTGTTTCGTACTTCTGCGGATACCCACGGGAAGCGAGAATCACACAGCACGCGTGCCGGGGCGCAAAACGAACCTCCACCTCGGACAGCCGTTCTTCCGCCACCGCGCGCATGATTGTGAAAAGATCCGTCTCCAACAGCGGCAATACCACCTGCGTCTCCGGATCGCCGAACCGACAGTTGTACTCGATCACACGCGGTCCGTCCCCGGTCAGCATCAGCCCGAAATAGAGACAGCCCTTGAACGTCCGTCCCTCCCGGTTCATGGCATCCATCGTCGGCAGGAAAATCTTCTCCATGCATTCCGCAGCGATCTCCGGCGTATAGTATGGATTCGGTGCCACTGTACCCATACCGCCGGTGTTCAGTCCCGTATCATGATCGCCTGCGCGCTTATGGTCCATGGAGGACACCATCGGAACGATCACCTTGCCATCCGTGAACGAGAGCACCGATACCTCCGGTCCCTCTAAAAACTCCTCGATCACCACCCGGTTGCCAGACGCACCGAATACCTTGTCCGCCATGATCTCCCGCAGCGCATCCTCCGCTTCCCTGCGGGTATGGCAGATCAGAACCCCCTTGCCGAGTGCCAGTCCGTCCGCCTTTACCACAAGCGGTACCGGAGCGGTCTGCACATACGCCATCGCATGGTCTATGTCGTCGAATACCTCGTAAGCCGCCGTCGGAATGCCGTATTTTTTCATCAGATTTTTCGAGAACACCTTGCTGCCCTCGATCTCCGCTGCCGCTTTTGTCGGTCCGAAGCACGGGATCCCGACCGCGTTCAATGCGTCCACCAGTCCCAGCACCAGCGGATCATCCGGTGCTACGATCGCGAAATCCACTCCATGCGTCTTTGCGAAATCCACAATCGCCGGAACGTCCTTCGCCCCGATCGGCACACATTCCGCAAGAGCCTCCATTCCGCCGTTCCCCGGCAGCGCGTATATTTTGTCCGCGAGAGGAGAGCCGGCAATCTTAGAAAGAATCGCATGCTCCCGTCCGCCAGAACCAATCAAAAGAATCGTCATAGTAGAATCCTTCCTGAAAGTCAGCGCACTAACATACTCCGACTTGCACAGACTATATCTTTATTCCATTTATAAAAGTTTTGCGGAGCTTTTTCAAAAGCGACCGTTCTCCCCCGTTCCCCCGCGTTCCCAATCAATGATGGAACAGGCGCATGCCCGTGAAGCACATGGCAATGCCGTATTTGTTGCAGGTTTCGATGACCTGATCGTCGCGCACACTGCCGCCCGGTTCCGCGATATAGGACACACCGCTGCGGCGCGCCCGTTCGATGTTGTCCCCGAACGGGAAGAACGCGTCGGAGGCTAAGGACACGCCCGTGATGCCGGAAAGATACGCGCGCTTTTCCGCGCGGGTCAATTCCTCCGGACGAGCCGTGAAATACTGCTGCCACACATCCGCGCCCAGTACATCCTCGCTCTGGTCGGAAATATACACGTCGATCACATTGTCGCGATCCGGTCTGCCGAGCGTGGGAAGAAACGGCAGTGCCAGTACCTTCGGATGCCGGCGCAGGTGCCAGATGTCCGCCTTGTTGCCCGCCAGTCTCGTGCAGTGGATGCGCGACTGCTGACCGGCACCGACGCCGATCGCCTGTCCGTCCACGGCGTAGCATACCGAGTTCGACTGCGTATATTTCAGCGTGATCAGCGCCACGGTCAGATCCCGCTTGCCGGAATCCGGGATCACGCTTGCCGCCGTCACCACATTGTCAAGCGATTCCGGCGTTACACGATAGTCGTTTCTGCCCTGCTCAAACGTGATACCGTAAACTTCCTTCGTCTCCACCGGATTCGGCACATAGGCGGGATCGATGGCAACGATATTGTAGTTGCCCTTTTTCTTCGATTTCAGAATCTCCAGTGCCTCCGGCTCGTATCCGGGTGCGATGATCCCGTCCGACACCTCGCGCTTGATGAGCTTTGCCGTTGTCACGTCGCATACGTCGGACAGTGCGATCCAGTCGCCGAACGAGGACATACGGTCCGTCCCTCTCGCACGCGCATACGCACAGGCAAGCGGAGAATCGTTTAGTCCCTCAATGTCGTCCACGAAGCACATCTTCTGCATCGCCGCATCGAGCGGCAGTCCCAGGGC
>USGH01000266.1 GCA_900554225.1 uncultured Eubacteriales bacterium
CATCCGGAACATGATTGCCGCCTATACGGAAACGGAGGAAAAGTGATGCAAAAGCTGTTTCTCGCTCTATGCAACCATGCGTATGTGGCAAGCATACTGATCATCGTGATCTTTCTTCTGCGGCTGATCCTGCGCCGTATCCATCGGATCCCGCAGTGGTGCTTCCCGCTGTTCTGGACAATCGCCGCCGTCCGCCTGCTTTTGCCGATCTCGATTCCCGTACCGTTCAGCCTCATTCCCAGCGCACGTCTTTTCGATCCGGCAGTGGTGCAGTATGCGCAAAGACCCACCGTGGATACCGGCATCTCTGCCGTGAACAACGCGGTCAATCCACTGCTCGGTACCGTGCTTGCGGGAGAACCGACAAATAGTGTGCAGCCGATGTACGTGCTTTCCGAGATCGCCGCATGGATCTGGCTTTTCGGCACGGTTGTCATGCTCGTGTACCTTGTGGTATCAGCCATCCGTATGCATCGTCGGCTCCGGGAAGCGGTACCGTATCGGGACAACGTGTGGCTGTGCGACCATATCGGGACTCCGTTCCTCTTTGGCGTTGTCCATCCGCGCATCTATCTGCCGTCTGCAATGGGAATGGAGGGGGGATCGCAGCATATGGACGCGGTGATCGCACATGAAAACGCCCATATGCGCCGCCGTGATCACATTACAAAGCTCGTGGGATTTCTCATCCTCGCCGTATACTGGTTCGTTCCGACCGTGTGGCTTGCGTATTACTGCTTCTGCTGCGATCTGGAATATGCCTGTGACGCACACGTGATCGCCGGATTGGATAGAGAGGGGCGCAAACGGTATTCGGAGGCACTGCTTTCCTGCGTATCGCGGGAGAGGCTGTCCGTTTGCCCGGTCGCGTTTGGGGAAAAAGGTGTAAAGGGTAGGATCCGCGCGATACTGTCCTACAGGAAGCCGCCGTTCTGGTGTATTCTCACCGTAATCGTAGCCGCAATCGTGCTGGCTGTGTGCTTTTTAACCAGTCCGCGCGAGACGGTAGAGCCGCCTGTCGATGAAACCACGGATGGCACACAGGTTGGACCAACGCTCCGCTTTTTATTTGACGAAAACGGTATCTATCAGAGCATGTATCCCACCACGTCCGGCGTTACGCTCGTGGTACAGCAAAGTGAAAATCCCGCGCCGGATGCGGAGGAACCATTTTACGAGGACGCAGATGGTGTATACAGCTTCCCCCAGACGATCCGTGACCGGATCACGGTGTCTCTGCCGGATGGGAGTTCCATCGGTGTCACGGAGGCACTGTATGCGGGATACATCACCCTGGACGACTTGACCCGTGCCGGGATTGCCTACAATGTGGTGAAAAAAACACCGGAGCAGAAGCTGGTAGATACGCTTGTAAGCAGTATCCGTTGTGCTTACGGACAGATCACATTTACACTGCCGGAGTCACAGGGGGAATGGAGTCTCCATATTGCCGGCGCGTATGTTCTTCCCGACGGTGAGATGACGTTATCCGGTGTGGAGCCGGGCAACAATGCCGGAGTGAATTTTTCCATGAGCCGCCATTTTCTCGAAGATACCATATGGGAACCCGGCAAATCCTACGCCTTCGACTACGGCAAGGTGGACGGTAAAACCGCATGGTACCGCTCATTGGAGATGGATATTGTCTATAACGGATACGAATGTACCGTTTCCCTGACCGCACTGTTTCCGGAGGAGCTGACCGGCGGTGCAGAGAATGCCATGCCGGAGATGCATATCGTTCCGATCCGTTGAGCTCCCAAAAAAAGAACCGCATCCCTAAAGGGAAACGGTTCTTTTGTGCGTTATAATGTATCGGATGCGGACAGTGGATTGCCAGACGGAAAGCAATCGGAAAAACTCATTCTTCCTTATCCTTATCTTTATCTTTATCTTTGTCCTTGCTCTTATCTTTGTCCTTTTCCTTTATGTCCTCATCCTCTTCAGGCTCCGGTCGATCCACCTTGACCGTCATGCGCGCGATCCGGTGATCCTTGATTTCGGTCACGTGGATGTGCAGATTGTCGATGTCGATGTCGAATTCCGAACCATCGTCGGGAACACTGCCGTAGCTGGAGAAAACGTAGCCGCCCATCGTGTCGTATTTGTCGGTCGGCAGGGTAACGTCGAGCTCTTTTTCTACGTCTCCAAGCGGCGCGACCCCACGCACTTCCCAAAGATCTTCCTCTCCGTCTACCTGTACGATGTCGGGGATCAGCTCCTCCGGCTCACTGTTGTCGTCTGTCAGATCGCCGACGAGCTGTTCAAGCAGATCGTTCATCGTCACGATTCCCAGTACGCCGCCGTATTCGTCAAGAACTACGGCAAAGTGATTTTTCGTGTTCTTCATCTGCCGGAACAAAACGTCCGCGTGAATCCCGCCGGGAACAAAATAGGCAGGACGAACCGCCTCGTTCAAAATGACGTCTCGCGGAGCGCCGCGCAGCCGGAAGTAATCCTTCATACTCAGCACACCGATCACGTCGTCGATGGTTTCGCCGCAGACCGGATACATGGAGTGACGTGTCTCGTGGATGGTATCCTCCCAGGTCGCGTCGTCGTCCTCCAGCCACAGCACCGCAACATCCGTCCGATGTGTCGCGAATTCCTCCACGGTCAGATCGTCGAACTCGAATACGTTCTGGATCATTTCCTGCTCCTGCTCGTCGATGACGCCCTTCTGGCTGCCTTCATCGACCATCAGTCGGATCTCCTCCTCGCTCACCTGTTCATCGGCTTCATTCGGGTCGATGCCGAGGAGATGGAGCACCAGATTTGTGGACGCGGAGAGGAGCCAGACGATCGGCGTAAAAATTTTCGAGACGCCGCAGAGCATTGGAGCCATGCCGAGAGCCATCTGTTCGCTCTTGCGCATCGCCAGCCGCTTCGGGACAAGCTCGCCGAGAATCAGCGTAAAATACGAGAGAATGAGGGTCGTCAGCACCACGGCGATCGTTTTGATCGTTTCATACGGGACAGGCACGCCGGTTTTGACCAGATGCTCGGTCAGACGGACAGCAAAATTGTCCGCCGCGAACGCACTTCCGAGAAAGCCGGAGAGGGTGATGGCGATCTGGATGGTGGAGAGGAATTTGGCGGGCTGCTCGGTCAGTTTGCGGAGCTTCTTGGCGCGCCGGTTGCCGGATTCCTCGAGCTTTGCGATTTTTGCTTCATTTACTGAAATGACCGCGATCTCCGCGCAGGCGAAAACGGCGTTTAAGAAAATCAGTATACATTGGAGAAGAAGCTGTCCCCATAATGAACCCATACGGTATTTTTCCTCCTGTTCTATCGTGCCATGGTGTCGGTTTCTCTGCCAAAGACAGCATGGTCACAGACGAATGCGGGTGACATATT
>USGH01000267.1 GCA_900554225.1 uncultured Eubacteriales bacterium
CCGCATCGGCTCGACGCGGCGGATCCGCAGCTGCTTGCCGAGACGATCATGGACTGCACCGCGTGGCGGAAACGCGGCCGTCTTACGGATCTGCTGGCCATCAAAGCAAGACTGATCACAACCGCCGCGCATCTGGTGTCCGTCTACGCCCAGCAGAGCGGCGGAACGGTGGAAAACGCCAAGGCGCAGACCATCCGGGATACCATCGTGCATTGGTACGCCGGAGAGCAACCCAAAAAGGCGCTGACACTGGATATACTGGCGGAGAAAATGTTCCTAAATAAGTATTATCTGACCCACCTGTTCACCAAAGAATACGGGATGCCGCCGATGCAGTACGCTGCGAACGTCCGTCTGAACCGCGCGGACGCGATTCTGGCAAGCGGCAGGTTCAATATCGCCGAAACCGCCGCCGCCGTCGGATTTGAAAGTCCGTTTTCCTTCAGCCGGTTCTACAAATCCCACCGCGGCTATTCTCCCGCACAGTTTCTGTCAGGCAGGAGAAAAACAGAATAGCAAGAATGGTTATGTATAGCGCACGTTTGGTTATGGTATCATCGTGTATATTTCGCTATAATAAGGATAGAACCATGGAGAAGGAACGATTGGTTTCTCTGTGGAAAATCTATAAAAAAGCGAGGGAATCACGATGAAACAGAAATGGTTGTGCAGCATTTTCGCCGCCTTTTTGCTGCTCTCCGCCGTATCCTGCGGGAATGACGGCAGTGCGGAGAATACGCAAAAAACGTCGGACACCGATACAGCGGCGCAGACGGAATCGGAGACGGAAACCAGTCCCATCGATACGCTGGAGAGTGCGGACTACGACGGATACGAGTTCCGGATCCTCAGCATGGACTTTACCTGGCAGGCCTATGACTATTGTGTGGCGGAGGAGATCACCGGGGAAGCCGTCAACGACGCGATATACAACCGTACCACTGCCGTTGCGGATACACTCAACGTGAAATTCACAGAACAGCGTGTCGGGGACGGCGCTGCGTGTCCGGAGGTTCGGAAAACGGCGTCTGCCTCTGAGGACGCGTATGACCTGGCGTTTATGAATGTCGGTCAGTCTAACGCGCTGGCGACAGAGGGTCTCTTACTCGATCTGAATACGGTAAAAACCATCGATCTGACAAAGCCGTGGTGGGTCAAAAGCTATAATGACTATTTCAGTCTGAATGGCAAAACCTACGCGGCGTTCGGCGATCTCGACTTAAACTATCTTGGCTCCTATTTCGTGGTGGCGTTTACAACGGATCTGGTCAGCCAGTACAATCTGGAGGATCCGTATGCGCTTTATGAAAACGGCACGTGGACGCTCGACAAAATGCACGGGATGATGCAGACCGTCTCCACCGATGTGGACGGCAACGGGGATTTCCACGATTTCAAGACGGATATCTTCGGCGCGGTCGGACACGCGAATCAGCTGCGGCACCTTGTGATGGGCTCCGGTGTGTCACTCGCGGAAAAGGACGGCGACAGCTATAAGATGAACATATCGGAAGAGTATGTGGATATGTACAATAAAGTGCTGTCTATCTGCGAGGATCCGAGCGCGTATTTCCAGGCGGTCAAAAACTGCAAGGAAAACTACTGGGAAATCTTCAATGGCGGCAGAGTGCTGTTCCACTGCAATACCACGGCAGCCTTCTATGACGCGCGGGAAGCGGACGTCGCGTATGGCATTCTTCCGTTCCCGAAAGGCGATGAGGCGCAGAAGGATTACTATTCCATCATCTACAACGGCGCAGGCAGCATGACGGTTCCGGTAACGGTTTCCGATCCGGAGCGTACCGGCAACATCATCGAGTGGCTCAACGGCAAATCCTATGGTGTGTTGAAGGACGCGTTCATCGAGAGCACGCTTTACATGAAGTACGCGCAGGATGAGCGTTCCGTCGGCATTCTTAAAAAAATGTATGAGGGCAGTACCTACTGCGATATTGCGTTTTTGTACGATTGGGGCGGCGTATCCGGTACGGTGGAGAAGGCGCACTGCAACCTCCAGGACAACATCACCTCAACACTTGAGGGAATTGGTGAAAAGTTCGCGGCGGATGTGGCAAAGACGTTCGGCAAAGCGGAATAAGAAGCAAAAAACGACCTGTGCTTTCCAAAAAGGTACAGGTCGTATCCGTATATACAGTGAGGTTATCGCACCGTTTGCAAAAGCTGCGCGATATTGCCGGTGTAGACGATCTCCATGTTGTCCAGACCCGCATAGTCCATCGGGTGCATCAGAGAGGAGGGCTTGGGCAATACAGCGGCACCGCTCCGATCCAGCACATCCCCGACAAACTGGGAGCAGAAATAATATCGTTTCCGGCTCCGCGCGACCCCGAAATAGCAGAACAGCGCGCCGAGCAGATTGTATCGATAGATGCCCGCGATCCGTTCCATATTCGACAGCCGCCGCTCGATCATAGCATATACGTCATCCTCTACGGGCAAGGCAAGCAGGGCGCACTCTGTCTCCGGATGGGCACCGAAAAATCCGGCTGCAAGCGGTTCCTTGACAAATCCGGCAGGCAGCGGACGGGAGATGTTCTTTCTGCCAAAGCTGTAGAAAAGTGCATCGGACAGCGAGAGGGAAAGGGAGGCGTGGGTGTAATGCGCACGTGTGAACAGACGCACCATGCGCGACATGATCGTGTTGGAACGGGTCAACAATATGTAAACGGTTTTCATCGTGCGGGATCCTTTCAGTATGGCGTAGCTTTTATGTTGCCGATAGTATACCATATCGGATTTAATATCCCTATACGACACGATTAAGATTGGATTAAGATTTTGTGTGCCGTACAGACCCTATCTCGTCATTCTCTCCGCCATCTCCCTGGATATGCGCAGTGGAGAATCCGCCTGTCCCGCATGATAGGCCGCAGCTGCTTCCACCAGAGCAGCGGTGACAAGAGGGCGACGGTCGATGGTGGGACCACCCATGTGCGGCATCAGGACAAGCGGCGAGGGATGGTGCGCCTTGCCGACGAGCTTGCGCAGAGGACTGTCGGCGGACAGCGGTTCCGTCTCGTATACATCGAGTATCGCACGGAATCGGCCTTCTGCCAGCATTTCCGAAAGTGCCGCCTCATCTACAATCGCGCCGCGCGCCGTATTCACAAAAATGCTGTCCGGCCGGAGCAGGGAAAGAAGTTTTCGATCGATGGAGTGATATGTTTCCGGTGTCAGAGCCGTGTGGAGCGAGACGATCTTACAGGTAGAGAAAACCTCCTCCGCGCATACCTTTTGCACGCCGTAGCCTGCCGCCGCATCCTCTGTGAGAAAATCCGCCATGCAGACGAGCACTGTACA
>USGH01000268.1 GCA_900554225.1 uncultured Eubacteriales bacterium
CCCCGGGGTGAGGAGGTGGAGTCCAGAGGATGGAGGAGAGGGGCTCCGCAGAGTCCATCTCCTTCGTCCTTTGGTGCGCCGCAAGGCAACAATGAAATCTACAGGAGCGATGAGGTATTCCTCATTGAGAAAGACAAAAGAAACGACCACAGCCAACCGCAGTTTCCTTATCCCCCCAAAAAAGCCAACCGCAGCTTCCTTATAAAAAAAAGAAAGCAGAAGAAAGAGCCCCGGGACCAGTCCCGGGAATAAGAAAATTTCGAGAAACATCCCCAAACCCCTTGACAATCCCGCCGGGAATGTTATATAATAAATACTGTGTATTTGCGCGGTTTTTGTGCGCCGATTTTTCTCAAAAATCCGCCCTCCAGCCGCTGCAAACCTTGTCGCCGCCATACAGTGCATCCCGCACGGGAGGACGGCGCATCACCTACGCTACCATGAAGGAGGTGCGATCAATGCTCAGAACATATCAGCCGAAAAAGAGACAGAGAAGCAAGGTTCACGGCTTCCGTAAGAGAATGGCTACCGCGGACGGCAGAAAGGTCCTCAAGAGACGCCGCGACAAGGGCCGCGCTCGTCTGACGCACTAAGTTTCGCCCGGCGTTTTTCGTCACTCAATACCCTCTCGTGCATCCGAATGATGTTCGCAATGTTCGCAAACGTGCGGGCAGGCGGACACGCGGGTTCATCGAGAGGGTTTTGTCTTGCCGGGAAGCCGGGAAGCCCCGGCGGGCGTGAGTCGGGAAGCCCCGACAGGCGTGAAGGGCTGCCGCAAATAGCTGCCGCAGGATACAGAATCCGGTGCCGGGAAGCCCCGGCGGGCATACTGGCTGCCGCAAATTGCTGCCGCGGGATACAGAATCCGGCTCGGTAGCCTTGGCTGACGTGAAGGGGGTTCGCGGGATCCGGCTCGGGAGCTTTGGGCTGTGGCTCTGTAGCTGCGGGGCTTTCTCGATGGGGGGAACGGGCGGGGCGATGGCTTGCGGCGAAGCGGTGCTGCACAAAAACGATTGTATTACAAAACCAATTTGATCCCCCTGAAGCTCCGGGTGCGTGGAGTTCCTGCCGCTGTGTGTGAAAAAAAGCCCGCCGTGCCGCGGAACAAGCTCCTGCAATGAAAACAATATGAAATTTGTACCTGTCAACAAACATTATCTGTACCAGAAGGTGTGGCGGAATGGGGCGCGGAAGTCCTCCTCCACCGTTGCCGTGTATGTTCTGCGCGACAAACGGGCGAAGATCCTTGCGAAAGTCCATCCGCAGCACAAAATCGTGAACCGCATCGGCATTTCCGCGTCCAAGAAGATCGGCGGCGCCGTCCAGCGGAACCGGGCGAAGCGTGTGGTCCGGGAGGCGTACCGGCAGCTCGAACGGGAGCAGCACGTGCGTACCGGCTGGCTCATTGTGATCACGCCGTATCCGCGCGCCGCCGTGTGCAAAATGGACATCGTGAAGCGCGATCTCGCCTATTGCTTCGGCAAGCTCGGGCTGCTCGGCACGTCGGAATCATAATTGAGCGATATGCGTATTTTGCATGTTTTTCACAAAGTCCACGAGATCGTCATTTCCGTCTGTCTCGTGCCGATCCGCCTGTATCAGCGGTTTATCTCCCCCCTCAAGGGACAGCCGTCGTGCCGCTTTTCCCCCACCTGCTCCCAATACTGCGTGGAGGCGGTGCGCGAATGGGGCATCCTCATCGGCGCCGCACTGACCCTCTGGCGCGTCCTCCGCTGCAATCCGTTCGGCAAGGGCGGCTTTGACCCCGTACCCAGACGGAAACGGCGGCAGCGCACGCAGACAGAAAAATCGCCCCGGCTGTGATCCGGATCACCAAGGCTGTGATCCGGGAAGAAGCAGTATCAAAACCATACCATATTATAATAAAGGAACCACCGCATGACAAGTATTCTGGACATCCTCTATATCCCCATGGGATATATCATCCGTTTCGCCTACGCGCTGACGAACAACTACATGCTCGCCATCCTGCTGTTCGCGCTGGTGATGGAGATTCTCCTGCTCCCGATCGCGATCAAGCAGCAGAAGAATCAGGTCAAACAGGCGTCCCTCGCGCCGAAAACGAACGCGATCCGCAAAAAATACGCCGGACGCGACGATAAGGCGACACAGCAGAAGATGCAGGAAGAGCTGATGACGATGTATCAGCAGGAGAAATTCAATCCCGCCGGCGGCTGTCTCCCGCTGCTCATCCAGCTTCCGATCATCATGTGTCTTTACAACGTCATCATCAATCCGCTGCGCTACCTGTGCAACATCCCGAAGGATCAGGTCACGAACCTCATCAATGCCCTGAAGGAGCCGCTCGGGCTGTCGGTGCGCAACCAGCAGATCGAGATCATCAACCACCTGCGCGAGGTAGGGGTTTCGGACTATCTCGAATACGCGCCCGCGCTGGAGAACGCCGTGCTGCCGAATTTCAAGGTAGGGCCGTTCGATCTGTCGCAGGTGCCGTCCCTGTCGTGGAACTGGCTGCTCGTCATTCCGATCCTGACCTTTGTCGTCATGGTCGCGTCGCAGAAGATCACCCAGCACTACACCTATCAGGCACCGGAAACGAAGGACGCGCAGAACGCGATGTCCATGAAGATCATGACCTGGACGATGCCCCTGCTGACCGTCTACATCGAATTCCAGATGGCGGCGGCGATCGGCGTATACTGGATCTTCCGTCAGGTGCTGTACACCGTGGAGCGCATCGTTCTCTCGAAGGTGATGCCGATCCCGAAATTCACGGAGGAGGATTACAAGGAGGCGGAGCGGCAGGCAAATCTGTCGAAGAAGCAGCAGAAGAAGGAGAAAAAGCAGGTTCGCAGTCTGCACCACATCGACGATGAGGAGTATCTTGCCGCCCATCCGGACAAGGCGGAGGCGGAGGCCGAGTGGGAGGAAGCGCACGGCGAGGGGGCAGATTCTTCCAAAGAATCCGCCGGCAAGAAGTCCTCGACGATCGAGAAGGCTCCTCCGAAGGAGTGACTTCCGGGACCTGTCCCGGTACCCTATTGGTATCGACTTGCAGTCACGCTATTGCGCGGCAGGTACGAGGATGCCGTGGCATCCAGTACCGAGCCGCGCGGTGGCAGCATACTTGCAGTACAGGCTACTTATGACTTGCAATCTGCTGATTTCCTATGTTTTATTATAAGGAATCGACGTTATTCTTTGGTTTTTCTTCTGGCTTCACCAGGGGGGAATACCGCATCGCTCTTGTAGATTTCATTGTTGCCTTGCGGCGCACCAAAGGACGAAGGAGAAGGACTCTGCGGAGCCCCTCTCCTCCATCCTCTGGACTCCACCTC
>USGH01000269.1 GCA_900554225.1 uncultured Eubacteriales bacterium
CCGAGTGGGTGGACGATGCGCGGCGGTACTACACAAACATCGTCGGCAAGTACGGCACACAGGTACAGGCTCTGCTCAAAAAGGCGTCGGGTCTGGAAATTTCCTTCGTATGTCCGCTCCATGGACCGATCTGGCGGCGCGACATCGGCTGGTTTATTGAGAAATACGACAAGTGGTCCCGCTACGAACCGGAGGACAACACGGTGGTGATCGCCTATGCCTCCGTCTATGGACACACAGCAAATGCAGCGGAAAAGCTGGCAATGGCACTCGGCAGACGCGGCATTTCCGATGTACGTGTGTACGACGCGTCCGTGACCCATCCGTCCTATCTTGTTGCGGAGGCGTTCCGGGTCAGCCATCTTGTATTTGCATCGACAACGTACAACGCGGGCGTTTTTCCGGCGATGGAGACCCTTTTGCACGATCTGGCGGCGCACAACCTGCAAAACCGCGTGATCGGGTTCCTGGAAAACGGATCATGGGCGGCAACCAGCGGCAATCTGATGCGCGGTATGCTGGAAAAGTGCAAGAATCTGACGTATCTCACAAACGGCGTTCATCTGAAATCGGGCGTGAACGGAACCAATGCGGCGGAAATCGAAGCGATGGCGGACGAGATTGTCGCATCGATGCCGGAAGCGGAAGCGCATACCCCCGCCAATCCCGCCTCCGCAGTCGATCCCGAAGCGTTTCACAAGCTCTCCTGCGGTATGTTTGTGCTGACCACACGCGAGAATGAAACCGACAGCGGCTGCATCATCAACACCGCATTGCAGGTAACGGACAGCCCGAAGCGGATCGCTGTGACCGTCAACCGGAGCAACCGGACATGCGAGATGCTGCTGAAATCGGGGATCGCCGCCCTGTCGGTTCTGACGGAGGACGCGCCGTTTGCCGTCTATGAGCGGTTCGGCTACCACAGCGGCAGAGATACGGACAAATTCGCGGATATGCCCCATGTATTCCGTCTCACGAACGGAGTGCGCGCCGTACCGGAATATGCCAACGCCGTGTTCGCCCTCCGTGTGGAGCGGATAGAGGAGTTTGAGACGCACATCACCTTCCTCTGCACCGTGGAGGAGGCAAAGACACTGTCCGCAATCCCCAGCGCAACCTACGCCTACTACTACGCCAATGTCCGTCCGCAGCCGAAGCCCGCAGCGGATACCGAGGTACACGGCTGGCTGTGCAAGGTCTGCGGCTACCTCTACGAAGGCGACGAGCTGCCCGACGACTATATCTGCCCCCTCTGCAAGCACGGCAAATCCGATTTCGTCCGGGTGTGAATCGGGAGCGAGGGCTTCTCACCGGAACGCGCGGCAAGCCGTCCTGTGCGCTTTATCCGTTCCCCGCGGCACAATAAATTTCATAAAATCCCTTGACAAATCGTGCGGAATGTGCTATACTATTCTGGCAGGTATATCTGAGACGGCAATACCTGCCTGTGGAGAAGTACTCAAGAGGCCGAAGAGGCGCCCCTGCTAAGGGTGTAGGTCGGGTAACCGGCGCGAGAGTTCAAATCTCTCCTTCTCCGTACAAAAGAATCCCCCATGAATTCCTGTTTTCGCAGGCTTTCATGGGGGATTTTTGTTGTTCCCTCTGTATCGCAATGCTGCAAAATCGCATCGCTCCGCTCTATTCTTTCCTGTTCTCGCGCTTTGCCCGCACCTCCTCGGCGCGTCTATGGAAAATCTGCGGAAACGTATACCCGATCACACACGCGGTGATGCTTCCGGCAACGAGATCCGCAATCCCCTCTGAGAGATACACGCCGCGGTACCCGAGAAAATGGGTCAGGCCGACGCACAGCGGAATCAGGATCACGACCTTGCGCATCACGGCGAGGCACAGGGCGGATTTTGCCTGTCCCAGCGCGACGTTGATGTTCTGCAATGTCATCTGCACGAAAAAGAAGAGGGAGCCGAAGAGAAAACGGGGGCCGTGTACCGCCACGATCTCCTCCATAGACGCGCTTGCCGAAAAGAGCCGGGCATAAATCGCCGGGTGCGTCATGGAGAACGACCAGACCGTCACGCAGTACGCAAACGCCAGAATCGTCGCGTAGCCGATCCCGCGCTTCAATCTCTCCTCGTCCCCGCTGCCGTAATTGTAGCTCACAAACGGCTGCATCCCGTGTCCGATCCCGTTGAGCGGCAGGGAGATCAGCTGCAACGCGGTCAGCATCACGGTCAATGCCGCCGTATAATCGCTGTTCCCGCCCGTCGAGTGGTTGAGGCACACGTTGAACACGATCTGGATCGCACATTCCGTGATCGTCATCACAAACGGCGTGACCCCCAGGGACAGAATCGAGCCGATCCGCGCGGCCCGCAGGCGCATATCCGACAGCTTCAGCCGGAACAACGACTTTTTCGTGAAGAAGAACCCGATCACGCACACACACGACAGCATTTGTGACAGCACGGTTGCGAGTGCCGAGCCTGCCACGCCCATATCACACGCATAGATGAACACGGGATCCAGTACGATGTTGCAGATCGCTCCGCACAAAACCGATGCCATCGCCGTGCCGGAATAGCCCTGCGTCAGAATAAACGGATTCATCCCCTGGGACAGCATGGCGAAAACGGATCCGCACGCGTAGAGCTTCAGGTACGATTCCGCGTATGCCGCCGCGCTTGCCGGACAACCGAACAAAATCACGATCCGGCGCGCAAAGAGAAACGTCACCACGCCGGCAAACAACCCGATCCCGCACAGCAGCACAAATGCGGTGCCAAAGATCCGGTTCGCTTCCGGGAGGTTTTTCTCCCCCATCCGGATCCCTGCACGGGGCGCGCCGCCCAATCCGACAAGATGTGCAAGAGAGGTCAGAATCAGCGTCACCGGCAGTACGATCCCCAGAGCCGCCAGCGCGTCCATCCCGCCGTCCGGAATCCCGGCGACGTACATCCGATCCACGATGTTGTAAAGAAATGTGATCAGCTGCGCCACCACCGCCGGGATCGTCAGCCGTACCACCAATGGAAAAATGGGGCCGCGGGCAATGGCATCCGTTTGTTTCGACATGGCGCGCTCACTCGTTCAAGCCGGCGATATATTCCTCAAGGCACACACCGGCGTTGTGGATCTTTTCCGCGTGGTATCTGCCGACGAACCGCCAATGCCACGGCTCAAAGCTGATCGTGGTGATCTCCGTCTTGTCGTCCGGGAACCGCAGGATAAAGCCAAACTTCCATGCATTGTCGCACAGCCACTGGTATTCTGCCGTGTACTGGAAATCGGTCGAAAACGCACTGCCGATGTCCATATCGACGGC
>USGH01000270.1 GCA_900554225.1 uncultured Eubacteriales bacterium
AGCAGAGAAACAGCCTGTCTGGGGCATTTCAGAATCTCGTGTCGATCATTCCGTCTTTTCTGAACAGTTCGGTTTCTGCACATCGCCTCCGGGAACTGACAGAGCTTCCCAAAGAAATACATAGCATACAAAATCAAAAGGATCTGTTTTTGACAAAGGGCGGACTGGAAGTTCGTCTGGAAAATGTGACATTTTCGTATACAAAAGGAAAACAGGTGTTTCGGGAGTCTGATTTTTGTGCCTGCCCGGGAGAAATCGTGGCACTTGTCGGGACATCCGGAGAAGGGAAGACAACGCTGCTGCGTTTGATCCTCGGCTAGATCGAGCCGGAAACAGGAAAGGCAATCTTAAAGGCACAGGACGGAACGGAGCAGAAGTTAAATGCAGACACAAGAGTATGCTTTTCATATGTTCCGCAGGGCAATACACTTCTTGCTGGGAGTATCGCCGAGAATCTGAGTATCGCCAAAGAAGGAGCATCCAGGGAAGAAATGAAGACGGCTCTTGAGATGGCATGTGCGTGGGAATTTGTCAAAAAACTGCAGGAAGGACTGGAGACAAAACTGGGTGAACGCGGAAAAGGGCTTTCCGAAGGACAGTCGCAGCGGATTGCCATCGCACGGGTATTTCTGAAGAATCCGCCGGTTCTGATCCTCGATGAAGCGACTTCGGCACTGGACAACGCAACGGAAATGATGATCCAGAAGAGTCTTGAGGAATTGTCCGCCGGCAGAACGACGATCGTGGTGGCGCATCGGCTGACGACGGTTAAAAATGCGGACGAGATCCTCGTGATCACCGATAAAGGCATTGAGGAACGCGGTACGCACGATGCGCTGCTCAAGCAGAACGGGATCTACGCCGAACTGTGGCAGGGCATGAAGCTTGCGGAATGAGTGAAAATGCCTACAGCTGTCATGCGGAGGGAATAACGATGAAAACAGTATTGCATAACGGGCGTACCTTGTCCGGACTGTGTCTCGGCACCGCGTCTATGGGCTCAGAGGGGCTTTCCGGCGCATCGCTCCAAAAGGCTTTTGCAATTTTGGATACCTACTATGAAATGGGCGGTCGATTTCTCGATACAGCGAACGTGTACGGCAGATGGGGCGTCGATCACACCAACGCATCGGAGAAGTGTATCGGTCTATGGCTATCCGATCGCGGGATCACAGACATGACGATCACCTCCAAGTGCTGTCATTATCTGCCGGAGGCGCACGATACGTCCCGCGTGGACAGGGACTCTGCCCTTGCCGATCTTGCCGAAAGCCGACGTTCGCTGGGGATGGAGCAGATCCCGATCTATCTCCTCCACCGGGACAACCGAGAGCGCGACATCCGCTACATCGTGGATTTCTGTGTGGAAATGGTGGATTCCGGGAAGATCGGCGCGTTCGGCTTTTCCAACTATCGACTGGATCGTGTACAGGCGGCAATCGACTATCTCGGCGCAGATCGGAAACGGTATTTCGCCGGATTGTCGAATGAATGGAGTCTGGCAATGGAATCCGCAGGGGCATATGATCCGCCGGATGGGATGGAGCCTGTCACAAAGCCGCTTGCCCGGTATTGTGCGGAAGAGGATATTCTCATCCTGCCGTTTTCCGCGGTGGCACATGGTTGGTTCGATAAGCTCACACGGGATGGCGTAACGATCGGGGCGGACGGTCGATTTGTCGGCAGCGCGTCCTACAGACCCGAATGGATGACGGCGGAGAACGCGCGAAATTACCGTATCCTGCAATCCCTCCACAAGGAGACGGGCTGCTCCATGACCGCTTTGTCTGCGGCATATCTTGCGGGAAAACGGCAGCACGTGATTCCGATCGTCAGTGTGTCGCGACCGGAGCAGCTTGCGGAATATGCAGCGGCTATGGAGCTGAAGCGCACCGATGTCGGGCTTGGCACGTGGCAGATCGACTGACAGACAAAACACGCGTATACGAGAAATCGATACGCGTGTTTTTCTATGCGGTCAATTGTTTTCACGGATGCAGGTCAGATGGACCCAGGCAGGGGCGAATCCGGCGCGAATCGCGGTTTTCACGGACGGAATGTTCGACCACGCCGCGCAGTAAAACGGAACTTTGCCACGGGAGAAGATTTCGTTCCCCATAGCGGCGACCAGTGCAGAGGCGATCCCGCGATGGCGGTAGTCGGGCAGTACGTCAATGCCGATCTGCCACATGGTGCCGCAGTCCGCACTGCATCCGGCAAGTCCGACAAGCACTCCGTTTACAAACGCACCGATGGCGCACATATCCCGTTCCGGATGGCTGGCGGATAGTGCCATGGACCACGAAGGCTCCCCATAAAGTGGTAAAAGCGTATTCTTATCCAGAAAACGCAGCTCTGCGTCACAGAACAACGTGGGCAGCGGCGCACGACACGGCAGGAAATACTCCGCCATAAAGTACGGGCGTGCGTGATACGGTGCGAAACGGTCGGTCAGAAAATGGAGCGCAGGCGTGAGAAAACAGTCGGGATACGGATGGGCGACGAGATATTCCCTTGCGATCGGCAGTGCGGCATCCTCCCCGGAGACCACAATGTTCGTGCCGTAGCTGATGAAATCGCAGAAAAGCGGCAGACGGAGATATAGCCTTGCGTCCGGATGGGGGCGTGAAAGACAGAATCGGTGGTCGGCTGCGGTGAAATCCTCCGGCAAGCAACCCGCATCGATAGCGGATTGACGGTACGCGATGCGATAGATTTCGTCCTGTGTCATAAAATACTCCCAAAAGCATAGAAAATTTCGCAAAAGCAATGCAATCCGGAAGGAAACATGGTATAATGAAGAAAAGCGGCATTTGGTCTCGCATTGCTTTTTGAAAAGTATACCATAGAAGCATGAAAAAAACAAGGAGGACTCTGATTTTGGATTGTGTTTGCGCAAAATAACCGTAGTTGAGCGTGTTTTCAGCGCATACACACAATGGATGCAGAGCATCTCAGGGGCAACTGGATATGATAACCACAAAACGCATTTTTCATTCCGATGAGAACTACTATCGTTATCGGATCCCCGGTATGGTCGTCACCTCCCGCGGTACGATCCTGCTCTACTGTGAGGCACGCACGACACAGAGCGACTGGGCAAGGATGGATATTCTCCTCTATCGCTCCGAGGACGGCGGCGACACGTTCACAGGTCCGCTTGTGATTGCACAGGGAACGGATGAATACCGCACCGTCAACAATCCTGTGTGCATCGTGGACGGCGATAGGCTCCATTTTCTCTATTGCCGAGACTATT
>USGH01000271.1 GCA_900554225.1 uncultured Eubacteriales bacterium
AGTCCTTCTTCCTCGTCCTTTGGTGCGCCGCAAGGCAACAATAAAATCTACAGGAGCGATGAGGTATTCCTCATTGAAAAAAGCAAAACAAACAAATCAAGCCAACCGCCGATTCCTTATAATAAAACAAAGGAAATCGCTAAGCAAAATTGGATAATCCCGACTGCAAGTCATATACAATAATCCCGACTGCAAGTCAGATCATCAGCCGCGGGACCAGTCCCGCAAAACATAGGTACACGTATGATACAGAACAATAACAGCGCCGCAAGGCAAAGATATGTCATAGCCATGAGCGGCGGCGTGGACAGCAGCGCGGCGGCTCTCCTCCTGCGCGACGCCGGAGACTGCATGGGCGTGACGCTGACCATGTTTCCCGATGCGGAGGAGCAAAATGCCGCGGACGCACGGCGGGTCTGCGATACGCTGGGACTGCCGCACGCGACGTGGGACGCTTCCGCTGCGTTCCGGCAGTACGTCACCGACTATTTCGCCGACGCGTATGCCCACGGTCTGACCCCCAATCCCTGCGTCGTCTGCAACCGGTATGTCAAGTTCGGCTTTCTGCTCGACCGCGCCATCGATGCCGGATACGATACCGTCGCGACCGGACATTATGCCAGAATCTGGAAAGGCGGCGGCAGGCGTCTCGTGCAAAAGGCGGCGGATGCCAAAAAGGATCAGAGCTACGTCCTCGCCATGCTGACCACGGAGCAGCTTTCCCACGTCGCATTTCCGCTCGGCGCACTGTCGAAGCCGGAGATCCGCGCCATGGCGGAGGAGGCGGGGCTGGTCACGGCGCACAAGAGCGACAGTCAGGACATCTGCTTCATCCCGGACGGCGATTACAACGCATTTCTCACCCGATACACCGGAAAAGCGGCAGAGCCGGGCGATTTTCTCGCGTCGGACGGCAGGAAGGTCGGCACCCATCGCGGACAGAGGTGCTACACGATCGGACAGTGCCGGGGGCTGGGGATCGCGCTCGGCTGCCGGATGTACGTCACCGCAAAGGACGCGGATGCAAACACCGTGACGATCGACGCAAACGAGAATACCCTCTACCGCACCCGCGTGGTCTGCCGCCGTTTCAACAACCAGACCGGAGCGCGGCTCCCGGACGGCATGGTCTGCGCCGCAAAGCTCCGGTACGCGCATCGGGAATCGCCCTGCCGCGTGTGGGAATCGGACGGCGGACTGGTGCTGGAGTTCGATACCCCGCAGCGCGCGCCCACACCGGGTCAGTTTGCCGTGCTGTACGACGGGGATATGGTTCTCGGCGGCGCGGAGATCCTGTGACGGGAAAAAAATTGAGAAAATCCCTTGCAACGGGATACTATATGTGGTATAATATCTCGTAAGCCTTCTTTGCCGCACCACGGCGGGATATTACAGATCCGGGGCTTTTTCGGAAAACCCGCACAGGGCGATCCCAAACATTCTACGAAAGGACATAACCCATATGAACCTCACATCGATCCGCACCCTTTATAAGGATATGGAGTCCGTGAACCGGGATGCAGTCACCGTCGGCGGCTGGGTCCGCAGCATCCGCGATTCCAAGACCTTCGGCTTCATCGTACTCTCCGACGGCACGTTTTTTGAACCCGTGCAGGTGGTGTACGACAATACGCTCCCCAATTTCAACGAGATCGGGAAATATAACGTAGGCTCTGCGCTGGTGGTGGAGGGCAAGATCGTCCTGACCCCGGATGCAAAACAGCCGTTTGAGATCCACGCGACCTCTGTCACGCTGGAGGGTGCCTCCACGCCCGATTATCCGCTCCAGAAAAAGCGGCACACCATTGAATATCTCCGCACCATCTCCCATCTCCGCCCGCGCACGAACCTGTTCCAGGCGGTATTCCGCGTCCGTTCTCTCGCCGCCTATGCCATCCACACCTTCTTCCAGGAGCGCGGCTTCGTGTACGTGCATACCCCGCTCATCACGGGCAGCGACTGCGAGGGTGCCGGCGAGATGTTCCGCGTAACGACCCTGGATATGGAAAACGTGCCGAAAACGGAGGACGGACGCGTCGATTTCACCAAGGATTTCTTCGGCAAATCGACGAATCTGACCGTGTCCGGACAGCTCAACGGCGAGACCTTTGCCATGGCGTTTAAGAATATTTATACATTCGGTCCCACCTTCCGCGCCGAAAACTCCAACACGACCCGCCACGCCGCGGAGTTCTGGATGATCGAGCCGGAGATCGCGTTTGCGGATCTCACGGACGATATGCGCCTTGCCGAGGATATGCTCAAGTACATCATTCACTTTGTGCTGGAGCGCGCGCCGGAGGAAATGGCGTTCTTCAACCAGTTCGTGGACAAGGGACTGCTGGAGCGGCTGCACCACGTCGTCTCGTCCGATTTCGGCCACGTGACGTACACGGACGCGGTGAAGATTCTGGAGGAGCACAACGACGAGTTCCAGTATAAGGTCTACTGGGGCTGTGATCTCCAGACGGAGCACGAGCGGTACCTCACGGAGCAGGTGTTCAAGCGTCCGGTATTCGTGACGGATTACCCGAAGGAGATCAAGGCGTTCTACATGAAGCTGAACGAGGACGGCAAGACGGTCGCCGCCATGGACTGCCTGGTACCGGGGATCGGCGAGATCATCGGCGGTTCGCAGCGTGAGGACGACTACGAGAAGCTGTCCCGCCGTCTGGACGAGCTGGGACTCGACCGCGATTCCTACGGCTTCTACATGGATCTGCGGAAGTACGGCTCCGCGCGTCATGCCGGCTTCGGGCTTGGCTTTGAACGCTGCGTGATGTACCTGACGGGCGTGTCGAACATCCGGGACGTGATCCCGTTCCCGCGCACGGTAGGCAACTGCGAATTATAAGAGGAAACAGCAGACCGGGAGGATTTCTCCCGGTTCTTGTTGTTCTCCCCGGGACTTGTCCCGGGACCCTTATCTTTTGACTTGCAGTCGGCGTATGTTCCGCGCGGCAGGTACGAGGATGCCTTGGCATCCAGTACCGAGCCGTGCGGCTTTGGCTGTGCTTGCGGTACGGCTTGTTATCGGGACCTGTCCCGATTGCCCTCGGGCATTTTCTGCTTTCACTGGCGTTTGGCTTTGATTGCTTGTTTTTTATAAGGAATCTACGTTATGCCTGTATCGTTTTTATTGGTTTCTTCCATGAGGAATACCTCATCGCTCCTGTAGATTTTATTGTTGCCTTGCGGCGCACCAAAGGACGAGGAAGAAGGACTCTGCGGAGCCCTCCTTCCCCATCCT
>USGH01000272.1 GCA_900554225.1 uncultured Eubacteriales bacterium
TTTGCGCCATGGACGAAACGATGCAGGACACTTTATTGGAACGCGTACACAAAAAGGTCGAGGAGGTCAAGGCATGGCAGTACCTCGACAAAAAGGAAGGCTTTGCGACCGTCTACCACGACGCGCTCGCGATGATCGAGGAGCTGCCGGAATCCGGGGAAAGGCTCGCGAAGGGCAAGTATCACGCGATGGCGGACGTGCTGATGTGCGGCTGGTGGTGGCTCCCCGGCGAACAGAACGACGCACTGTTTACAAGGATCCGGGAAGCGGCATTCGCAGGCGGCAACGAGGACGTGATCGCGGAGGTGATGGCACGCGAACGGGAGAAGCTGTGGGATAGTGCGCTCTGGGCTTACATCAAGGAAAAACAGATCCCGGAGCTTGAGAAGGCCGGCTACAGCAAGGCGCTCGCGCAGACGTATTTCTGGCTCGGCGTGGATATGTGCCTTTCCGCAGATGGGGAAGCGTCAAGGGCGGAGGGCAAGGCGGCACTGGAAAAGGCCATCACGCTCTCCGGTGTGGACGATCCGTTCCATGCACACGCCAAGGCTGCGCTCGATATGGCAAAATCGTGGGAGGAAAAATACAAGGACGAGAGCATCAAAGCCTATCGCATCACGGCGGGCATCATGGAGCTATGTCTGCGGGACGGCGTATGGCGTATGTGGCGGGAGAACTGGAGCGAAAAGGGATGGCTCAACTCCGTCAGCATAGAAGCGGATTGTCTGCTCCACAATATGGCATCGGGCGGCGACCACTACCTCACAAAGCCCGATCTCGCCGTCGGGGAAACGTGGTACAGCTCCACAGATACCAGACTGACCCACATATCGGACAGTGAAACGGTGGAAACGCCCTGCGGCACGTTTGAAAACTGCTCTCTCTGGGAAAAGGAAAACCGGGAAGCGCGCGTGCGGACATGGCTCCGCGACGGCGTGGGCATTGTGCGGCAGGAGTACACCGTCGCCGGATTCACGGATACGCGCCAGCTCTCGGAATACCATATCCACGGCGGAACGGGACTCTTACCCCTCGCTGCCGGGAACCGCTGGACCTATGACGGCGGGTACAATCCGGAGATGCTCTGCCATTTCTGTACATATACCGTAGCGTACGCGGACACGGAACGGGCGAACGTCACCATGCGCCGCGAATACCGCAGACTTGGGTACGATACAAACGACTTTTATGATACGATGGCAAAGGCACGATGTGCGTATTGTGATTACAATCAGGGTGCTGGATACCAGGTGGATCAGTCGGAGACCATGCGCCGTGCCGAGGAGCTTGCGAAAACACCGTTTGAGCTCGCGTACGCCGCCTCCGCCAACGATGTCCTCCGCCGGATCCAGAGCTGCCGGAACGGACTCCCGGAGAATGAGAACAACATGGCTCTGCCCATCGGCCGGTGGAACTTCTTTGACTTTGTCTCCATCTGCAAGGACAGAGGAAAAACGCGCATAAACCGGGATTTCCGCCGGTCGTTTGAATGGAAGAGCGTTCACGAAGGTCCCGGCGAAGCGCTTCTCATGAACGGTATTTTTGAGCTGCTCTCCAATGCCGACAACGAATGCGTGTGGGACACGGAGTGGGAAACCCCCGGCAGCCGCACGCGAAATTATATGCATTGGGGCGATCCGACACACGCAGTGATCACCACGGAGGACATCGGCGAATACACGGTGCGCGCCGGGACCTTCGCGGACTGCAAGCGGCTGACCGTGACAATGACCGGGTTCCGATCGGGATACGAGTATGCCAACGGTACGCGCACATACATTCTGGCTCCCGGGATCGGTATTCTCTCGGTCACCAATCCCTATGCGGACGACACGTGCACCGTGACCTATGAGCTGACGGCGTACACAGGGGTCGGCGAGGGATACATGCCGTTCTTCTCCGGGATGGAGCGCACCTACACCGCCATAGATCTCACGGACGGTATGGTCGCCTGGTCGAAGTTCCACTGCATGACGGCGGATTCGGGCGATCTCATCCTCCTCTCCGACCGCTGCGGCATGGAGGAGCCGATCCGGGTCACGCGGTTCGGCAGTATTGAACGGGAACAGCGTGTAGCAGTGCTCACCGGCGCGGATGCACATTTGCGCCGTCAGGTGAATACGCTCCATATCTTTGCCCATATGATCTCATATCCGCTCTATGAATTCGATCCGTACCGGATCTGGATACGGGACAAGGTGAAGCTCGACGCGTTCCGGTCTTTGGCAATCGACGGCGAGGTGCCGCAGGGCTGGTGGCAGCTTTACGCGAGCCGTCTGTTCTCCAGTGCGTGCCACTATTTCGGCGCGATCCTCACTTCGAGCGAGGCAAAGGATCTGCCGCTGGAGGAAGGGTACCGGATGCTGGAGGAGGGGATCTCCCTCTACCGCAGGTGGATCGACATTCCGGACGGCACGCTTCTCCCGCTCGGTCACGAGGCTCTGTTTGGCAACGCGAAGCTCATCAAGGGCAAATTCGCGGTCGAGCTGCCGGACGGTACGCGTGAACTTCTGGATTTTGGCGCCGATTTTCACGCATTCGGACGCGATCCGGAGGATCTGTACGAAGGCATGACGGCGACGCGCGGCTGGGAATGGTTCAACGGTGTGCGGAATGATGAGCGGTTCCAGAAGGATGTCGCACTGGCAAAGGAGCTCATGGACGCGGCGGCAAAGCAGGAACGGAAATAAACAAACACCCACCACATAGAAACGGCACCCGGTTTTGGGATACGCTCCCGCCGGGTGCCGTTTTTTTACTTATCCAAAGTACTTCCGCGCGGCGGTGAACATACCCATATCGTAGTTTCCGGGTACGTTTTGGTACAGTCCCGCGCTGTACCGTTCGGAGTGCCCCATCTTGCCGAATACACGGCCATCGGGCGAGGTGATACCCTCGATGGCACAGATCGAGCCGTTGGGGTTGAATGCTGCATCCATTGTAGCATACCCGTCAAGGTCTACGTACTGCGTGGCGATCTGGCCGTTTTCGGCGAGCTTCTTCACAAGCTCTTCGGATGCGAGGAAGCGGCCCTCGCCGTGCGAAATGGGCACGGTGTAAATGTCGCCGACCTTCGTACCCGCAGGCCAGGGGGACTTGTTGGAGCACACGCGCGTGCGGACCAGACGGGACTGGTGGCGGCCGATGACGTTGTAGGTCAGCGTCGGGAAATCAGCGTCGGTGTCCATGATCTTGCCATAGGGAACGAGACCGAGCTTGATGAGCGCCTGGA
>USGH01000273.1 GCA_900554225.1 uncultured Eubacteriales bacterium
AATCACAGCGGCGCCAATCGGTCAACGCACCGGAATCATAAAGGACGGATACCAGATCTATGCGCCGGAGGATACCATCCATGAAAACAGCCTTGTTCTGCGCGGCAAGGATCTGGCGGCTTTGTCGGACGATATGGTGGAGGCGCTTCTGCCGAAAATCGCGGTCATTGCCCGGGTGACGCCAACGGATAAAAATCGACTGGTGCGTATCGCCAAACATGCCGGACACGTGGTGGGGATGACCGGAGACGGGATCAACGACGCACCGGCTCTCCGTTCCGCAGATGTCGGTTTTGCGATGGGCAGCGGTACAGACATCACCCGTGAGGCAGGCGATATTGTGATTACTGACGACAATTTTGCCTCGATCACCAAAGCGATCCTATTCGGACGGACCATTTTCGAGAGCATCCGAAAGTTCATCGTGTTTCAGCTCATTATGAATCTATCAGCTGTCGGCGTGTCGATGCTCGGACCGCTCTTCCATATTCCCAATCCTGTAACGGTGATACAAATGCTGTGGGTCAATATCATCATGGATACGCTTGGTTCCCTTGCCTTTGCCGGAGAAGCACCGCTCTCGGAATACATGACCCGACAGCCGATTGCCCGGAATGAGTCGATTCTGAACGGAAAAATGCTTCGCCAGATACTCTTTTCCGCCGCATACACCATTGCGTTATGCATGATTTTCCTGACCTCCGATCGGACCTGGTATCGATATGGGCATGGAAATATGGTGTATTTTCTGACCGCATTCTTTGCCCTGTTCATATTCTGCGGTATCTGCAATGCGTTTACGGTGCGTACCAGTCGCATAAATCTGCTTGCCCATCTGCAAAAGAACAAGTGCTTTCTCATCATCATGCCGGCGGTGGCGATCATTCAGCTCATCATCATCTACTTTGGCGGCGACATTTTCCGTACCACACCACTGCATATACGTGAGCTGCTGGTGTGTGCCGGATTTGCCATGAGTATTCTGCCGCTGGACGCAATCCGAAAGCGGATCTGGCGATAAAAAAACAGGGAGAATGGAATCCGCAATGGAGCATTCTTCCTGTTTTTTGTTTTAATTGCAAATGGTGGTTGCCAATCAACGGTACACATTCGTCATGGTTGCCATAAAGCGACAGAGAATCCGGCACACCTGACCACTGGAGATGGTATCCCGCATGGATATGCTGCTATTCTCATCCATATCCATCCAGCCATGGGCAACTGCGTTCTGCGCGGCATCTCTGGCAGCAGACGACAGCGTATCGGTCACACGGAGAGAACCGGTTTTGACAAGCATGGGGAATGCTACGGCATTACAGCGAGCGTACACGGAGGATAAAAGCGTCAGACAGATCTCTTCGTTGGCAGGATTTACCGCATAATACTGTATGCTGCGGGTAATCGGACCATTCGTTTCATCGGTCGATGTATAGGAATCGTATTTGATGAAATAGGTTTCAAATTGCGTGATGAGAGTCGGATCGTCTAACTGTTCCGCACATTTTTGGACATCATAAGCAGAAATCATCCCGCTCTCGTCCATGATCTTGTAGGTATACGTGGTCATCCCCAATTTCGCGTATTCCTCATACATTTGCGTTACGGACCAATCTGCCAAAAGTCCTGCCTTTGTGTAGAGATTTTCCGCTTCTTCATAGGTGCAGCCATCTTCTGTGTTCTTGCGGTAATATACGTCCTCTCTTTGACCAGCCATAGCGGCTTCCAGAATCCTCTGTAAAATCCGTTCCTCTGTTGGGGTTATGTCCGGGTCACAGAGATAGAAATCCGTTCCGACGCCGATATAGTGGATCGTCTCATTCAATCTGTTGCTGATCACATCGAGCTGTTCCGGTGAAAAGTGGATCTCCTGATAATAGCCTTTGAATTTTTCCTTGGCCCATGCGTTCTGAATCCGATTCGTGATCAGATCCATCATGGCGTTGGTGTACATATATTCAAAGGAAACCTCCGCGCCGTATACACCCTGATTGTACAGCGTGCGAAGCGTAGCAGCTTCTTTCTCTGTGAGATATTGCGTCAGGGTCTGCATCGTTTCCGTGGAGATAAATTCCGGCAGGAGCGGCACATCGGATACCGTGTTGTCTCCAGCGAGCATTCCGGCAATTGCGGTCAAGAGCAGTGCGCATTTCTCGTTGTCCATTGTATCCGATGGTTTCATTCTGCCAATCGCGTCGGCAATTGAACGATCTACCGTATCGGACAGAAGCACCTGACGTTTCAGTTTTTCCAAGCTTCCACCGCCAATCTGTTCCGCCATACCCTCGCCGCCTGCGTATCGAATGGTCTCAGAAAGTTCCGTCAGAAAATCATATACGCTGACGGTATCGTTCAGATAGAAATCGCGCGAATCTCTACCGGAAATGGCGGCAAAATTCTGAATGTACGTTTCATACGCGTTTTCACCGGATACGATCGGATTGGTGAGGCAGACCGCTACGATAGCAATACATAGGATAAAGGATAGCGGTCGGGGCAGGAATCGCTGCTTTTTTTGGTTGGAAATGGTCAGCAGTCGATTTTTTAAGCGTCTGCCGCTGCGGGACATGGCGGTACCGGCGTTGATTTGCAATCCGGAATAATCGGCGTTGCGACACAGAAACAGCGCGTAATCCGTTGCCTTGATCCCACAGGAGGTCAGCGCAGCCGTATCACACAGCAGCTCCAGATCCTCGCGCAGCATTTTCCGAACGCACCACAACAGCGGATTGTACCAGAACAGGCAGCACATACAGGTCGAGAAAAGAAGGATCTGATTGTCAAAATGCTTGAAGTGCGCCAGTTCATGGGCAAACAGCATCTCATATTCTCCGTCGGTTTTCACCGCGTTTCGGTTGTACTGAATGAACGGATGGAATACACCGCAGAGCATATTGGTCTCGCCGACCACCAGCTCCGGCAATTTCCGATGGATACGCAGACGAGCAGCTGTTTCTCGATACAGTGCTTCAATATGGTTGTCAAAGGAAGGTGAGGTGGTCATACGAATCCGCCGTAGTGCCTTGCGATAGATATGCAGATGAACCGCCGTACACAGAACCACTCCCGTGCCGTAGAGGGAGAGCAGCAAGATGCACCATTCCGTTTTCCCCCATGTGCGGCGCGGATAGGCGTTCTCCACTGTATTCCGAATGGCAGCGGCAGATTCTGTGCCTGTGTTCTGCTCTTCGCCATCGGGTATAAGGACATATGGATTTTCCGTTTCTGTG
>USGH01000274.1 GCA_900554225.1 uncultured Eubacteriales bacterium
CAGAATCGCGCGCAGCAGCTGTCTTGTATGTTTATCGTCGTCTACGACCATGATATGAAACATAGCAGATCCCCCGGTTTCCGATAGAATATTCCATATAGGATATTATACCAGAGAAATCGAAACGGAAACGAAACTTTTCCGCGTTTTTTTGAAAATTCGGCAGAGGAAACTCACTTCATCGTCTCACTACTGTTCAGTACCGACGTGCTATAGAGAAACAGGGTATCCTGCCCATGAAAATCTACCATGCTGCCAAGATACGCACTTGCCAGATAGCGTATGTCGAGCAGTGTGATTTTTTGATATGCCGATGTCAACAGCGGAACGATGGAGGAAGCGAATGAATCCCGAAACACGATCAGCTCCCGATCGGTATCCGCGCGTGGATTTTCGATGGTGAGATAGGAGATCGGCCCGGAGAGGAAAAATTCATACGGATCCTTTCCCGCTGCCTTTGCGAAATCGTAGATCCCGCCCGTCTCGCCTGTCTCATAATTGGTCACAACGCACTGCGAAAGCGTATCGTTTGTGAGGTACGCAATCGTATCCGGCTCCATCGGCAGGGCAGCATACCCGTAATACACGCCATAAAACGGTACGTCGAGGGTTTCTTCCACATACGCATCTGTAAGCTGCACACCCAGTCCGTCTGCCAACCGGTTCGCCGTATCCATGAGCTTCTCCGCGCGCCAATGGGTGTCTGTTTTGTAATAATCCGTGATCGACAGTGTGTCCATAATGTCGATGTAGGTCATGTAGCCGTCCGTTTTTTCCCGTAGGGATGCAATCAGCGTATCATACGCCACCGCAGGATACCCGTTTGCCGCAGCCAGAAAGACATTCTTATCCGGAATTACGGAAAGATAGCACGTCGAGCCAGCGTCACGCAGATAACGGTCGTAGAGATAGGCAAAGCGTTCCGCAGCGTGGGCAATAGAGTCCTCCGACAACGGATAATCGAGCCGGGATGCATAGCCGTCCACGATATACACGTCATTGTTGTCCCCTTTGTGGAGAATATCGTAGGAAAAGACCGCCTTGACGGTGCGGAATCGGTCGCGTAGCGGAAACTGATCGGCGGCAAACGCGTCAAAATCGGTCGCGAAGGAGCCGTCCAGGTAATCCTGAAAAGTCAGCACAGGCATGGTCGCCAGGGTGCGCCGTTCGCTTATGGAAAGCTCGTCCGGTGTGCGCAAAATCGTCCACAGACCAAACCCGGTGAGAAAAACGGCACAGAGCGTTACGGTACAGATCGATGTGATTGTTTTCAGACGCATATGCCTCTCCTTTCAAAAACGGAAATACAAAAATGGATTGAACGAGCCATCCACAAGATAAGCGGTACACAGTACGCATAGCCCGAGCATCGCAATCGGTTGAGCAATCGACAGCACACGCATACCCGAGCGGTTCTCTGCCATTCGCCCGACGATCGTTATGAGAAGCGGTGAAGCTCCGAGGATAGCGGCAACGAGGTTCACGGCATAGCTGCCCAGATAGTAGAGTCCGATCGAATCGACAAGAGAAGCCGCACCGATGCCAAATAGCGCACCGATCTGGGAAAAGCCCGCCCCGACACTGTCTGCATCAAACAGCACAAAGCTCACCGCAATGACGAACAGGACGTATACATGGCGCAGAACGCGCGATTTGTCGAGAATTTTGTGAAACCAAAGCTTCTCAAAGAGCAGGAACACCGCGAAATACACGCCCCACAGCACGAAATTCCACGCTGCACCATGCCATAATCCCGTGAGCATCCACACGACAATGATGTTGCGGATCCATTTCCACTTCGCCACGCGATTGCCGCCAAGAGGAATGTAGACATAATCGCGGAAGAAGGAGCCGAGGGTCATGTGCCAACGCCGCCAGAATTCCGTCACACTCGCAGAAATATAGGGATAGTTGAAGTTTTCGGGGAACGAAAAGCCAAGGATGCGCCCCAATCCGATCGCCATATCGCTGTAACCGGAAAAGTCAAAATAGATATGCAGCATACATGCAATGGCATATAACCACGAAAATAGGACGGAAGGAGAAACGGTCTCTTTGTAGGTCGTGATCAGCTCGTACAGCACGTTCGCAATGAGAACCTTTTTCGAAAGTCCGATGAGAAACCGCACTGTCCCGCTTGTGATGCCATCGAGCGTGTGGGAACGGTCCTTCAGTTCCCTGGCAATATCCGCATATCGCACGATCGGTCCGGCAATAAGCTGCGGGAAAAGGGCGATATACGCTGCAAGATCGATGAGAGTTCTCTGTGCCGTTACATCTCCCCGGTATACGTCTACCTCATAGCTCAGAATCTGGAATGTATAAAAACTGATGCCAATGGGCAGCACCACGCCGAGCAGCGGGATATTCCTCCCGGTCAGACTGGCTATGGTGGTGAGGAAAAAGTCCGCATACTTACAGTATCCAAGCAGTGCGAGACTGACAGCGATGGAAAGGATCAGGATCCATCTTGCGCGAACCGGATATGCCCGATTTTTTTCGAGTAGGATTCCGGAACAATAGCCCGCGAGAATGGAGAAAAGCATGAAAACGATAAATTTCGGTTCTCCCCACGCGTAGAAAAAGAGACTTGCAGAGAGCAGTACGAAATTTTTCCCGCGTTTCGGTGTGAGAAAATACAATAGTAATGTGAGCGGGAGAAAATAGAAGAGAAACGGCAGTCCGGAGAAGAGCATTTTGGGTTCCTCGTATAGACAGAATTTGTGCTGCCGTGGGAATTTCTTCCATAAAAGCGCGGCAGCACAGTAGTTATATGGGATTAACGTTTACGAAATGGCTTCCTCATAGGCAATTGCAGCATCGGCATAAGCTGCGGTGAATTTATCCCGGAAGGTATTCACCAGTTCCTCATCGCCGAACACGGAAACGACGTACTGTTCGTAGGTGATGATCACAAATTTGTCTGGGAAACCGCACATCCAGTGACGGGAACTGATGGCATCGCGCAGAACGTCAGCAACGGTCGATACCTTTTCGCTGTCGGTTACATGAAACGCGCCACAGGTGAAGGTGTTGGCGTTCATCATGTGGATCAGAGATGCGGCATCGTCAATATCGGCGGCAGCGGTTTCCGGCAGCACGAGCATGGAGGACAGTGACGCGGTATCGGTGATGTCAAACGCACCGGGTGCGTCTTCCACGGGATGATTGTAATCGCCGCCCGCCACAGAAAACTTTTCATCCTCTGTA
>USGH01000275.1 GCA_900554225.1 uncultured Eubacteriales bacterium
GAGGTAAAGGTCGCTTTGCCGAGTCGGTCGCGGTAGTACGGAGAGGTACCGAAAAGGCACAGCCCGTCCGAGAGGGAGCGCGTACTGACATGGAGCCGTTTTTCCGTGCCGTCATGCACCAGATACGCACCGCCGCCGCGCACCGCATAGAACAGCTCATCCGCATAAGGATTGTAGACGGCACCGTAGACCATCGTTCCCCGGTCGCAGGCACCTACGGAGATCGCGCTGTAGCGGCAGTCCTCCATGAAATTGGTCGTGCCGTCGATGGGATCCACGATGAGGGTTTGTCCGCCGGCGATTTTGGCAGGATGGGTGTCGGCGGATTCTTCGCCCAGCATATCCCAATCCGGCAGAGCCTCGGCAAACGCCGTGCGCAGGAATTGTTCTGTGCGGATGTCGTAATCGGTCACGAAATTCTGCGCACCGGATTTGGCGTGGGTCGCGTTTTCCGGACGATCGGCGGACAGCATGATCTGGCTTGCCGCGCGCAGAATCGATGGAACGAATGAAAAATCGTACATGATCTCTACCTTCCTTTTATAGCATCTGTTCCTTGCACCACCCGGATCCCGCCGTAATCCGTCAGTCGGGGGGATTCCCACAGCACACATTCCGTGATCCCATGCGTGCGGCAATACGTATGTACCGGAGTAAGGGTCTGTGCATCCGGCGTGCCGAACCAGTATAGGGTATCTCCGACCAGCCCGCAGCACCCACCCGGAAACCCGCAGTCGTATCCCGGCAGTGCGATGGGAAACGCAGCAAGCCGTGTCGCCGTGATCGCAGGGAATCCCCCGACGGCGCGCAGGATCGATGGATCCGAGGTGAACAGCGCGTCTCCCAGCACGATTGCGGAACAGGCGGCGTATCCCTGACGGACGGAGATGGGGGTATAGCCGCATTTTTTTGCAGTATCCGGGATTTCCGGCGCGAGAATAGCGGTTTTTCCGAGCAGATACCGCCCGCAGAGTACCCCATTGTACGCAGCGTCGGCGGGGTAGGCGCTTCCGTGCGGCGTGGACAGGGGACAAAGCGTTACATTGGCGAGCCTTGCAATATCGTCGAAGAAAGCGGCGTTTGCATAATAGTACGTCTGCGGCAGGAAGAGATACCCCGGGATCGTGCAGAGGAGCGTGTCCGGATGGTGACAGATCGGTGCGGGCAAGGCGGGATCCGGCGGCAGAAAACGGGCGTGTGGGTGTCTGCGGCGGATCTCCATGCGGCACATTTCCGGGAGAGCGGAGGAAAACAGCGGGATCACCGGCATAGAAAAACCTCATAAAAGTCAAAAACGTCCGATAGAGACTCTACCAGACGTTTTCAAGCGTATTCCAAAAATCAAACGCGGGTAACCTTACCGGAACGCAGGCAACGGGAGCAAACATTGACCGTCACATGAGCACCGTTCACGATTGCTCTTACCTTGCGAATGTTCGGTTTCCAGGCTCTGTTGGTCTTCCGGTTGGAGTGAGACACATTCTGACCGAAAGTAACGCCTTTACCGCAAACACAGCACTTTGCCATTTGCAATTACACCTCCGTTATTGGTATTCTGAAATACAAAAATCAACAGTACCAATTATAGCACAGATTTTTTGAAATTGCAAGAGGTAATTCTCTTTTTCTTTTGGAAAACCGAAAAAAACTCCTCTTGACGCATACCGCGGCAGGAAAGTTGACGTATGTCATATCCAGAAAAATTCCCGAAAGCGGGCCGCGTTTCCCACGGATTTTGTACGACTGGAAATAATAGCCAAAACGTTTCCCATTCCGCGTCCAAAAAATCCACAGAATCGCTCTTGCATCCGGCAGTGGAATTGTGGTATGATAATGGGCGAGTGACCACGGCATTTGAAAACGGAAAATCTCTCCGGCGCGGTCTGAACCAAAGAGACTCCCGGAGCAAATCGGAGTATAGATATGAACTTTCAGAACCATCCTCCCGTGCGGCTCTTTCTCGGAGACAATGCCATGCGGGACAACAGCGAGCGATTTCGTCTCGGAAAAAAAGCATTTGTCGTAAGCGGGAAACACGGCGCGGATGCGTGCGGTGCGATGGCGGAGGTGGACGAGATCCTTACCGCGCTGTCCATTCCCTACGTGCGCTTTACGGAGATCACGGAAAATCCCCCGGCGCAGACCTGTTATCGCGGCGGTCAGATCGCAAGAGAAGCAGGCTGTGATTTCGTCATTGCAATCGGCGGCGGTTCCTCCCTCGACGGAGCCAAGGCGATTGCCGCCTATGCCGCGAACCCGGATATGGGTGTGACGGAAATTTTCGACGGGCTGAAAAATCCCTGCCTGCCGCTCATTGCCATTCCGACCACGGCAGGTACCGGGAGTGAAGCGGTATGCTACGCGGTGCTGACCCTTCCCGGCGGCAAGCAGAAGAAAACGTTCAAGGATCCCACCTCCTTCCCGCAGTCGAGCTTTGTGTGTCCGAAATTCACATACACCCAGTCGAGAAAGAACACGGAATCGACCGCTCTGGATGCGTTTGCCCATGCCATTGAATCGTATCTCTCGCCGAAATCGACGCCGGAAAGCGAAGAAGCAGCCCTGTATGCCGCGCATGAGGTCTGGGACGTGCTGTTCCGTGACGCGGACGGAGAAGGAGAACGGGATCCCGGCGGATATACCAAAAAGCAGCGGGAACGGCTGTCCTATGCGGCGTGTGCGGCAGGGATTGCCATCCACTATACGGGTACCGGATTCCCCCATCCGCTCGGCTACAGCCTGACCCTGACCTACGGCATTCCCCACGGATACGCCTGTGCGCTGTTTGAGGGTGCGTTTATCGAATACAATATGCTGACCGAGGTGGGCGCGGCAAAGCTTCGCGCGTTCGCGGAACACATCGGCACCACTCCCGCGGAGATGATCGCCCTATTGCCCGCCAAACCGGGGATCGATCTCCATATGACACCGGACATGGCAGAAAGCCTGATCGATCTGGTCGCCGGTGCCGGAAATTACAAAAATTCCCCCTACGTTCTTACACGCGGGGAGATGAGCGATATTTACAGAAGACGGTTCTGCTGAGAAGCAGGCAGACAAAAGAGAAGGAGCCATGATCCGGAAAAACGCGGATACGGCTCCTTTTTCGTGCGGTTTCTATTCGTCTCTGTCAGGATTCCGATACGGACGCGTGATCGGCGACCCACAGCTTGGTCACGTCGGAGAGTACCGCCGCGCGCACC
>USGH01000276.1 GCA_900554225.1 uncultured Eubacteriales bacterium
GTTCTCTTGGAATCACGATACGCATATCGATCTCCGGGAAATTCTTGTGGATCAGCGCGAACCGTTCCGTACTGTACGCCTTTGTGTACATATAGTCGGCAATGATTTCGACATCCGGTACGCCGCACACGCCCAATAAAATGGCACTGACAACGCCGGTGCGATCCTTTCCCGCCGTACAGTTGATCATCACGCCGTCCGGTGCCATGGCAATCGCGCAAAACACCTCCGCCATTCGCTCGCTCTCCGCAATTTTTATGTACTGTCGCTTACGGCATCGACGCTTTCCGGGATCCCGCTGCCCTCCTCAACGGGAATATTATGGTATGTAAAGCCCTCCCTGCCCGCAAAACCGCTTGGCTTTCGCTGCACTTCCTTTTCTCCGCGCAGATCAATGATGGTGCATATTTTCCGCTCTGTCAGCAAACGAATATCGTTCTCCGAGGGATAATTCTGCACATCGCTGCGCAGTATCCGCCATGACCGCAGCTGTTTCCCGTGCAACACGCTGTGGTACACACCGAGATCCCGTGTATTCAGCGTAGTTTCCAGGAGTGATTTGGGCTGTACCCCATTTGAATCTGTCATAACCGAACCTTTCTCTGTGCCAATCCAGCAGTTGGGCGCATCGTTATAATCCCGTCGCCGTGCGTTCAATGATCATCTCCTGCCACTGGCGATTGAGGGTGACAAACCGCGCATTCCATCCGGAGACACGGACGGACAGGGTTTTGTACGCTTCCGGATCCTCCTGCGCCCGCTTCAGTACTTCGCCATCGATGACATCAAGCTGGAGAAAATAACCGTCAAGGGCGACAAAGCCTTTGAGCAGTGCCACGATGCCGGAGAGTCCGTTTTCCCCTCTCGTCGCGCTGGGATGGAGCTTTACGTCCAATGCCGCGCCGCATACCTGTTTTCCGAGATCGGCACGACAGTAGGATTCAATGATGGAGGTTGCGCCTTCTTTGTCCGTACCCGGCGTGGGCGATGCGTTTCCGGCGAGAATGGCACCCTTCTTCATGCCGAACGGCGTTGCGGTGCGTTGTTCCAGCCAATCGATCTGCCGTCCGAACGTGGACACACCGGGAATATAGAAAAACGGAGCCTTTCCCTTATACGCAAGCACCATATCGGCAAATCGGTCAAGAAGCTCCGCCGTCACCGCATCTGCTTCCTCATTGTCGTTGCCGTAATACGTGTAGCCTGTGAGGATCCGCTGGCGCAGTATTTCCTCGCCCTCCCAGTTGTTCTCGATCGCGTCGAGAAGGTGGTCCAGGGTTGTGAGGTTATCGGCAAATACCGCTTTCCGGATCGCGTAGAGGCTGTTGCCCGCGTCCGGTGCACCGCCGATATGCGGAGAGCGAACCGTGTACCGACAGCCGCCCGCGTTGTAATCCAGACCCGCAGCAATACAGTCCCGTTCGAATACGGAAATGAGCGTTGCCGGAATGCCGAAGCACTTCAGTCGATAGCCACCCTGCCCATCCGGTTCACACATACTGTCGAAAAGCCCCCTGTAGGTGTCGTCCACGTGCTTCCGGAGCCGTTCCAGATACGCGGCAAACAGCTCGTCGTAGGTGTCGTAGTGCTTATGTGTGCCGCCGATGCCCAGAGTATCGCGCATGAGCATTGTGTACGCGTCAAAGGGTATGTAGGAGAAATTGGTCCTGCCGGGGATCTGCACCTCCCAGCAGCCGTCGTTTGCAAAATCACGCGCCTCTTTCGGATCGTATCCAAATTGGGAGAGAGAACGGAGGATGAGCGGCTCATTGTACACGGCAAGGATCCCCCCACCGTAGCGCATGACCTCCGCGATTCTTCTGTACAGCCGCTCGTCGGTTTCGTCCGTCAGGCGCACCGTGATCGGATAATCGCCAATCGCCAGTTCCTCTACAATATCGAGTACGAGATACGTCACCGCGTTTGTGATATCGCATCCATCGTGATCGGTACCGGAGAGGACGATATTCTGGTAATGCTGTGCGTCGCCTGTGCCGGTCGGTGTATCGGATTGGATCCATTCGCAGCCCTTGATGAAGAAATGGGCAAGGATCTCGCGCGCTTCGTCCAGGGTGATCCGGTTTTCCGCCAGATCCTTTTCGAGATACGGGCCAAGCATTTTGTCGATTCTGCCAATCCCGGACCAGTTGCCGCAGAGTCTTGTAAATGCGAACACAAACCACAGGCTCTGTACGGCTTCCCGGAACGTGCGCGGCGTTTCAAACGGAACACGACGGAGCATCGCGGCAATCTCCGGATCGTTCTCCCGCTCAGCCGCCAGATACCGCGCGTGCCAGATCCGCATGGCATAGATCATCCGGCGCAGATACCGCTTCATCGGTCCGGGACAGTTTTCGTCGATGTCGTGCAGAATGCCGTTCATGCCGCTCTCCAGCACACGATCGAAACCGACCGTAACGTGGCTCACCGACCACAGCACAGGCTCGCCGTGAAACGTGACCGGAATGATATGGGAGATCGCACCGCCCAGAGTCGCGGCACCGCAGATTTTCTCCCCGGGGATGAGCCGGATCGGTGCCTGTCTCGCGATTTCGTCTATGGCGTGGGAGTACCGCTCCGTACCATCCATTTCCGCAAAGCCGGGCACTGTGTCCATCGCAATCGTCTGGTGTGTCATTGCGTCGTCGCCGTACATTCCGTGCATCGAACGATCGGCAAACGCACGGGTCGCCTCCGACAGCCGCACCGGCCGCGTATATCCTGTACCACAAGCAAATTCCATATTGTCTCCTCCTTTGCAGGGGATATTTTTTCCATTATAGCATGTGTACGCAGCGGAATCAAGCCTTTTTTACCAGATCGGCAGAAGAAATTATTATGCGGCGCAGGAAAAAATGCGGTTTCTCTGAAAAAATATGCGGCAAACCGTGGAAATCCGGCACGGAATATGCTATAATACAAATTATGGGAATGGTTCCCACGCTTTTTTAGTCAGATTTCAAATTGCAAAGGAGTTTTTTCTTATGTATGAAGCATATATGCCCTATGTCACCGAGGTACTGCGCGAGATTCTCGCTAAAGACAGTCCAAGCGGCTTCACCCGTCAGGCAGCAGATTACGCCATGGAGCAGTTCCGTGCGCTCGGCTATACCCCGAAGCTGACGAACAAGGGCGGCGTATTCTGTG
>USGH01000277.1 GCA_900554225.1 uncultured Eubacteriales bacterium
TTCAGTAGATTTCGCTTGGCTATGGTCATTCGTTTTTCATTGGTGGTGGGATAGACTGTTCGTTCCTGCGGCTACGTGGCGTTTTGCCGTGGATATGCGTAGAATTACCGCTTACCGCGAGTGGGGCGATTGTTTTTGTTGGTAACGGAACGGGATAAGCTGTATCGTTAGAGGCTTAGTATGGTTGGATAACTCATTTCTTGAAGTTATAGCTTCTCAACCCCCGTTTTGTACTAGATTTTTGCGTTTGTCATTCTCTTCGTTTCTGACAAGACTACATTCCGGCGTTCTCTCCGCGGCGCATTTTTCGGCGCATATGGTTGAGGTGTCTTTCAAAATCGCCGCTGCGGATGAATTCTGCCAGGACATACTGATCCATTACCGGTACGGGGCAGGACATTCCTTCCAGCTTTTCCGCGTATACATTGAGGAGCGGCTCGGGCAGGATCATATATCCCACGCGCATGGACGGCGACAGGCTTTTCGAGAATGTATTGATATACACGACGCACCTTCTTCCGTCCAGGGCATACAGCGTTTCCAGCGGCTGACCGGGCAGGAAAAATTCACTGTCGAAATCATCCTCTATAATATAGCTGTTCCTTTCCGCCGCCCATTGCAGATATTCCATCCGTTTTCCGATGGGTGTGGTGATGCCTGTCGGATAGCTATGGAACGGCGTCACGTGGAGGATGTCGAAATCGGCACTGTGCAGCGTATCGGAGGAAATCCCGTCTGCGGCAAGGGGCAAGCGGCAGATTTTCGCGCCCATTGCGGTATACGCGCCCTCGATCTGGCGATAGGACGGCTCCTCGATCCCGTATATGCTCTCTCTGCCGAAAATACGAACCACGATTTCATAGAGCTGTTCCGCGCCGGAGCCGATCACGATCTGCCGCGGCTGTGCGCTGATGTGGCGGTATCGGGCAAGATACGCGGCGATTTCGTTTCGCAGCACGGCGCAGCCCTGCATCGGCGCCTTGACAAACAGAAGGCTCCCCTTCTCCGTCAGCACGCGGCGGACCGTCCGGAACCATGCGGAATAGGCGAGATCGTCCTCGGGCGGCGCGGATGGCTCGGGGAGATACGCAATCGGTTCCGCGGGAATGTGGGACGGCGGCTGCAATCGTGCATCGGACACAAAATAGCCCTGCCGTTCCTTTGTTTGGATATATCCTTCGTCCGCAAGCATCTGGCAGGCGCGCTCCACGGTGATGACGCTCACGCCCTCTCTGTCGGCAAGCACCCGTTTGGACGGCAGCTTTTCCCCCGATTTGTACGCGCCGGAGAGAATCCGGGCTTTGAGCTCTCTATAGAGCCGGTAATACTTCTGCATCTGGTTATAAAAAATTCTCCGTTTCTGACTCTTTACTGCTGACCACAGATGTATTATACTATACGCAAGCGAAAAAGTAAAGGGGTTATGCAACATGAAAACAAGTTCCAGGCGACATGCGTCGCTGATCCGGCTCTGTCTCGGCGCGATTCTGATGGCGGTCAATGTGGTGATGTGCTCGTTCAGCATTCCGGTGCCGGGCGGCCATTTGTACCTGAACGATGTGGTGATCTGCGTCGCGGCGATTGTGCTCGATCCGGTGTCGGCGTTTCTGACCGGCGGCGTCGGCGCGTTTCTCGGAGATCTGATCTTCTATCCCTTGCCGATGTTCGTCTCCCTCGTCTCCCACGGTCTGCAAGCGGCGGTGATCTCTCTTATCGCGCATTACGCCTTAAAGAAGCACCCGGTGGCGGCATCGGGGATCGGGGTCGCGGTCGGTGCTGTGATCATGGTGACGGGCTACACGCTCGGGAAGATCTTTGTCTACAGCACGTTTGAATACGCAATGTTGAAGCTGCCCTACGAGATTTTGCAGGCAGCGGTCGGCGCGGTCGGGGGATTGCTCCTCTGCTGGAAGTGCGGACTGGTGAAGGTAGCGAAGAAGCGCGGGATCTACTTTGACCCGGCGGAGAAATAATACAGAAAAATCACGCGAACCGGTACCGGATGGGTACGATGGCTCGCGTGATTTCTTTATTCTGTTGTGTGCGAATTGCTTTCGCATCGGATGAACGGACAGCCGTCCGCGTCCACGGAACAGACAGTTCCGTCCACGGACGTATACGACAGCATTTCTCTCCCAGACAGATTCCGTGAAAAGTACACGTACGTATCTTCCAGTACGTCCACCTTTGCTTCGCCGACAGCATCGTCTGCGTATCCGGAGCCGGAAACGCCGGTCACAAAAACAGCATACTGCGGGAAATACGGATTTTTGCGATACGCGGACACCAGATACTCCTCCGACGCGGGATCGTAAAAGAGCATAGCGTAAGCGTCCACGCTTTCATCCGAGACCATCTGCCATGACGGATCGATGTGGTGTGCGACGCGTGCGTCGGATTCAATATCGCGGATCGCTACCCACCTGCCACAGGAGGTGAGAGAAAGGGTCAGCAGACAGGCGAGCAGCTTTCCGATCTGTTTTCGCATGCTTTTACTCCCTCCATTTCTCACAGCGGCTTTTGCAGCATCTTCGCGTAGGGTCTCGGATACGGGATCTCCGTGCTTTTGATCTTTTTATACACCACAAGCGTGCGCGCATCTCCGTTTGGCAGGGTGTAGGGGATACATTCTCCCGCGTCAAAGCCGAGCGGACGGGCGGCGTGTTTCGCGTTCTCGTATTCCTCCTCGGCGTGCGCCTTCATCGCGACAAAGATCCCGCCGATTTTCACATACGCTGCACACAGCTCCATGAGGATCCGCAGCTCCGCCACCGCTCTTGCCGTCACGATCGAGAACCGTTCGCGCAGTCCCCCTCTCGCCAGCTCCTCCGCGCGTCCTGCCTGTGCCGTCATGCCGGACAGTCCCAGTGCCGCAGCGGTTTCCGCAATGTAGCGCACCTTTTTTGCCGTAGCGTCGATGGCAAGCACCCGTCCGTCCGACTGCGCCAGCACCGCCGCCATGGGGAGAGACGGAAAGCCCGCGCCGGAGCCGATGTCGCACAGGGTCACGGATTTTCCGCCGTACCGCATACGCTCGTCGAGCAGTCCGCGCTGCTGCAGGAGGGCAAGGGGCAGGAGCGAATCGACGATGTGCTTTTCCACCACGGCATACGGCTCCGTGATCGCGG
>USGH01000278.1 GCA_900554225.1 uncultured Eubacteriales bacterium
GCAAGAAAGGCAATGAAATCGTAATCCTTCTTGGACAGCTCAATCGGCTCCCCGGATTTGGTCACGAGATAATGGGTCCTGTCGATCACAAGCTCTCCAATGGTGATGACTCCCGCATCCGCCCGTTGTTCCCGCACGATCTCGCCGGAGGTACGCCGGATATTCGCCCGGATCCGGGACATGAGCTCCTTGAACGAGAAAGGCTTGGTTACATAATCGTCCGCCCCGGTATCCAACCCGAGGATCTTGTCCTTCTCCTCCTCGCGCGCCGTCACAAAAATGATCGGAACCTGACTGACAAGCCGGATCTTCTCGCAGACCTCAAAGCCGTTCATTTTCGGCAGCATGATGTCGAGCAGAATCAGGTCGTATCCGCCGCCGATCGCCTCCGCCAGTCCCGTCTCTCCATCATACGCGATCTCGCAGTCGTAACCCTCCTTCTTCATGTTGTAGGCGAGAACCTGCGCGATCTTCTTTTCATCCTCCACGATCAGGATCTTCTTTTTTTGGTTTTCCATGCGTAAGCCTCCTTATCGTATTTATCCGGTCCGTTTTTTACGGATGCAGCTCACCCGCTACAGAATCCGGATTTTCTGCAAGATATGTCCCAAGCAGGGCAAGCATTCTCTGGGAGCAGCCATCCAATCCCACCGATACCACCACCGTATCGTGCTCCGCAAGCCATTCCACCACCATGTTGAACACCGTATCCGGATTGGTCTGACTGTCCACCATGAAATCCGGCTTGACGACGGTATACCCCTGTTCTGCCGCCGCGACCGTTTCTGTATCGGATAGATTGCCGCACACCACAGAGGGTCTGCGATACGTTTCTGCCGCGATGGCGTCACAGATCTCGTCCGCCATCTCCGCGCTGTCCGCCGCAATCGCACAGTCCCCGGTCAAAAACGTCTGCCACAAAAGCTCCGTCGGCGTATCCTCATCTACCAGATATACGACCTCTACGCCGCAGGTATCCAGCCAGGAAAGCTCCCACTGCGCATGGATTCCGCCGGCATAGACCACAATCCGCTTTGCCGCATCGTCCCGATCCGCCATATCCGTGTAGTCCGGCGTATCTGCGGTTCCGGTATCCGCACGGTTTGCCTCCGTAAGCTCCGTAAGACTCCGGCGGGATTCTCCGTTTGCGATACGCAGCACCGTTTCTCCGGCGGCGTTTTTGCCGTATTCCGTGGTCAAGCCAAGAATTTTGCAGATCCAGTCGGCATGGAGATAATAATATCCATTCTGGCGAAAAATCTCCACATTCTGCACAATCTCCCCGTTCACGGCAGCCAGCTGTTCCCCATACAGGATGGATGCATATGCCGTGCCATTTTCCGTATCCGCATACAAAAGCAAATTATCCTGTGGATGGGTCTCCAGCGTCACGGTATCGAACATGGTCAGGATGTCGATCGGGATGTAGTACTGCCCGTTTTTCTTGATGAGCGGCGCGCCGTTGTCCTTATACCACACATCGTCGTTGTGATACAGTGTCGGATCCTGCCACCCGACCGCCGATGATTCCGTAATCAACCCAAGCGTCGCAAGGAGCGCAAGAAGGAATCCTATGGTACCGTGCCGCCTATTCCGCCTCATTTCGCACCTCTCCTTCTGTATGGGTATTCGTGTGCAGATGGTACGCCACCGCCAGATCCACGACCATGCCGTAGCTGCGCGAGCCTTCCGCGGTCCCCTGGATCTTCAGATACGTATCGTTGACGGTATCGCTCACATCCGCCGCCACGTTGTCCCGATATTTATCGAAAAACTGACTGTAGCATTGCAGATCGTACCGCACACGGATGTCCAGCCCAGAGACAAGCTTCTGATACAGCTCCGGCGAGGCGGAATAGAGCGGAGATACCAGATACTCGTACATACTGAGATAGCCGCTGTACTGCATAAACGGATCGTCCGACGCGATGCACAGGACATACGCGATGAAATTCGCTTCATTCTCCCGGGCGATCCCGCGCTGATGTGCCATTTCATGCGCCGTGGTATAGACATTGACGTAATTGGGATAGTTTGTATTGAGATTCGCCTCTCCGGTAAAGTACGTATACATGCCGGAAATGTGCGTGTAGGTCATGAGCGAGGACAATGTGATCTGTTTCACAGGTGCAGACAGCACAGGCAGGAAATCGTATGCATCCGCCAGCTTTTCATACGCTGCAAGACAGTATTCCACCGTTTGCGCATGGTCATACGGTCGGACTGAGCCATGCTCCGAGACGACGATCACCTGATCCACCAGACTGTTCAATTGGTCGCGTACAAGCACTGCCGTATCGTACAGCTCCGTTGCCGCAACCTTTTCACGTGTGATGCCGAGCTTTTTATCAATCGTCGGCGCGCGGTACCCGGCTGCGAAGGTCAGGACGAACAGACCGTAAAACAGCGCGATCACGGAAGAAAGACCGACAATGGTCCGCCAGAGATACCGGTTGCCGCGGGATGCCTTACGCATACAGACGACAAACAGGCACGGCACCGTCACCGGGAGGGTCAGTACCACACACTCCGCGAGAGAAAACGGGATCCACGCGGTCAGATGGGCGTTCAGACTTCGACAAAACGCACTGACGGTTGTATTGAAGCGATCCGCAAAAGCAGAGGAAACGCAAAATCCGATGTGGCAGCCGCCCATGAACAGCGCAAAAAGGAACAGCCACAGGGAGATACCCGGAACATACCGCGTGACGCGGCGATAGAGCTTTCGCATGAGAGTCGATCCTTTCAGAGAGATGTGTCCTCTTGCGCATATGCCATCCCTGCCAGAGAAAGGAGCATGTCGGTAGAAAATCCGGCAGCAGCAAGAAGAGTCTGTATATCGTCCGGCAAGGGAGCGGTCACTGTGATCCGTTCTCCGGTGGCTGGATGCGGGAATGTGGTTTTCCATGCGTGCAGAGCGTGGCGTGAGATATGGGGATCCGCGCAGCCGTAGAGATCGTCCCCGGCGATCGGACAGCCCATTCCGGCAAACTGTACGCCCAGCTGGTGGGTCCGGCCCGTGATCGGATGGGCAAGCACCACGGTATACCCGCCGGAGGACGACAAGGTCACATACGCCGTCCGTGCGAGCTTGGCATCCGGTGCGGTCGGATCGGTTTCCT
>USGH01000279.1 GCA_900554225.1 uncultured Eubacteriales bacterium
GGAATGGCAGACTGCGGGAGATCGTCGGTCCCGGTGCACAGGCAATGATCGCGAATGAGGACGCGTATGGGTTCTACAAGCCGGAGAATCACCGTGCGCGGCTACAGAATATCGTCGATCACTGGGACGAAATTGCCGCTGCCCTGCACGCAATGCCTTCGTCCGCGGAGATCACGGCGTTCTTCCGGCGGATCGGTCATCCGACCACGGCGGCGGAAATCGGCGTATCGGCTGCGGAGATGGAAAACGCGTTCCGCATGGCAAAGGACATCCGTCCGAAGTACATTCTGGGACACCTGTTATGGGATCTCGGCATGACGGACGCGGTGGTCGCGGAGATAGAATTTTAAGGAAAAAGCAAGACGCACGGGAACCTTTTCGCTCTCATGCGTCTTATCTATATCTTTAATCGGAGGTACAACATGTCCCATCGCAGACTTCTTGCGTTTTCGCTCTGGTTGGTCGCCGTTTGGTACTGCTGGTGCGGCGCGTTCTACAAATTCTCGTTTCTGCACGCCGGGGACGATTCCACGCTTTCGTTCTGGATCCGTGCGGGTGCCGTTCTCTACTGCCTTCTCCTGCCGCTTGGACTGTGGCTATTCCATGCGGACAGGCGGTTTCTCATAGCGTTCCTCGTGCTGCGGATCCTGCAATTTGTCGCCGCCCTCGTCGTCGTGCTGGCGGGGGTGCTGTCCACGGACTTTGTCACAGCGATCCTGTACGCGTTTCTCGTGTTCTCCCTGCCCTACGCCACGCTGCCGCTGTCCGAGCCCGTGTGGATCGCCGGGTGCATCTGCGTATACTCCGCGCTGCTCATGCTCCCGTGCGGGCTGCTCCGGTGGATCGCTGTAACGGAGATGTCGGGGACCGGCGCGCTGCTCATGCTCCCGTGCGGGCTGCTCCTGCGGCGGAATCAAGGCTGAGGATGCCGTTCACACCGCCACGTTTGCCTTGACCGCCGTCTCCGCGTGGATCCTCTCGGCAATCAGCGTGTCGATCATGGCGTGTCCCGCAGGGCTTGGGTGGATACCGTCGGCGCACAGCAGCTGTGGATACCGATGGGAGGAGAGAAACGCCGAGCGCACGTCGATCATGGGGCACCCGTAGCGGTACGCCAGCTCCTCCACGGCACGATTGTAGTACTCCTGCCACCGATAGAGCATACTCGCGTCGCCAAGCCACGACAAAACCGCGTCTCTGTCACAGGCACGGGTGATCCAGTCCATGTACCGATGCGCGTCGAGGGGGACGAGATTGCTGAGAAAGACCGCGGCTCCTTTGTCCAGAGCAAATTCGATAAGCTGCGCGTACTGGGAGACAAATACGTCGCGCTCGGTATGCGGTCGGTGGACCCCGGTCGGATCGGCGGCGATTTCCTGCCAGCTGTAGTCGCAGTCGTTCCCGCCAAATTCGAGAAGCACCACGGCAGAATCCGGATCGTGGAGCCGCTTCTGCATCGTTTCCCAGCCGCCCACGACCGTCATGCCCATCACGGCGCGGTTTTCCACGGTATATTCCTCCAGGGCGGCAAACCGATCGCGCACAAGGCGGTATCTCCTGGCGTTCCCATCGTACCATACGCCCTTCATAATGGAATCGCCAAAGATCTGCACTGTCGTTCTTTCCGTCATTCGTATCCATCCTTTCGCGCATCCGCCGGCGGCACGAAGCAGGAAGTCGGAAAAGTTCAAAAAAATCCTCTTGCTTTCGGGCGGCGTGTGTGCTATACTCATAGTATCCGCCGACAATGGTTCACACGGAGCAACTGTTTACTCCGGTAACAAATCCGGTCGCGCGGCATTCTGTATGAGCATAGTATACCCTCTATCCACCTCTGTAAACAGCCCCGGATCCGGGAAACGGCTCTATTTCCCGTTCCGATTCTGTGCGCTCCGTTCTACGGCGCATGGAATGGCGGTGAAGCGCAGGTTTTTGCCATTCTACCAAAGCGGGAAGCGCGTCCCGGAAGCATCCACGGGTGCGAGAATTTCTCCATGGACACGGGAGGTATGGCGCGGCACAGCTCTACCGGTGGTAGAATGGGCAGATTTGCGGTGGATTTTCTCTACGTTGGATAGAAATCGGCATAGAAACGGCATTGGAAAGGAGATTTGCATGGTGCAGGCGGAAAACGAAAAGCGCGATCTCGGTCAGATACTGGCATCCCGGATCGCGGCGGAGCGGAAACGGTCTGGATTCACGCAGGCGGGACTGGCGGAGAAGCTCGGCTATTCGGACAAGAGCATATCGAAATGGGAGCGCGGCGACGGCATCCCGGACGTATTCTGCTTGAAGCGAATGGCAGATCTGTTCGGCGTGACGGTGGATGCGCTGCTCACGGAGGAGTCCGAAACCGTCCCGGCAACCCGTCCCGCGACATCGTGTTCCCCCACGTCTCCCGCGGAGGAGGTACACGCGGAAACAGCACCCGACACGGAGGAGAAGATCGTATTCGCGATGGATCCGCCGTCCGTGGTGAATCACTGGGCGATCGGCGCGGTGACGTTTGTGGGGATCTGGCTCGTGGGTGCGCTCTGTTTCCTGATCGGAATATTCTGTCAGGTGGATCTGTCCGCGATCCTGGTGGCGGCGTGGCCCGTATCGCTGCTCGTGATGCTGATCTTCAACAGTCTCTGGGGCAAGCACGCCCGGACGTTCTGGTTCTGCTCGGGCTTCATCATAGGGCTGCTCTTTCTCCTCTGCTGGATCCTGCGCGCCTACGCCATCTGGAAGCTGATGTGGCTCTCCATCCCCGCCGCCGCCATCGTCTGGTTCAGCTGCCGCATCCATCGGGAATGATCCCGTAACGCGGATGATTTTCGGAAATACCCTCCATACAACACAAAACGGACCCCATCGCAGCCGGTGGAGTCCGCTTTTTTTATCCTGTTCTATCAGCTTCTATCAGCCGTTGTTTTCAAGAACGGCATCGATGGTTTTCTGCATGCTTTTTCTGCGGTGGGAACCTTCTTTTCCACAGCGGAGACGATGTCCGATTTGCCTGCGTAGGACTGTGCGCCGGGAATATCGAAGATACCGCCCCACGCCCAGAAATTGCCCATCTCAAAGACGCGGATGGCAAAGATCAGATCGAGCATGGCGG